>JAGCKY010000188.1 GCA_017647245.1 Elusimicrobiaceae bacterium | reverse complement strand
TGCCTTTAATGTGGATGATACAATCTTTGTCCGGAGTAATGATTGATTGGCTCGGGCCGCGTTGTGGCCGCCTGACAACCCATGCGCTGTGGGTATTTTATGTAGTGGCCTTGTATCCGTTGATACTCAAATGTTTCTATTGGAAAAAGAAAAAATCCTAAATACTATCAAAAGTCCCGCGTAATGTGGGGCTTTTTTGTTGTTTTTTCGTCGTAAAAAAGGGGTTTGACTTGTTTTTTTTTTTTGGTATGATACAATGTATACAGGCCTAACAGGAGGGGCTTTTTATGAAAAGAAAACAAGCATTTACGCTTATTGAATTATTAGTCGTTGTTCTTATCATTGGCATACTTGCCGCGATTGCCTTGCCGCAATATCAAGTAGCGGTAATGAAAAGCCGTTTGGCTACATTAATGCCGCTGGTGCGAGCTGTTAAAGATGCCCAAGAAGTATATTATTTAGCCAATAATAAATATGCTACGAGTTTTGAAGAGTTGGATTTAAGTATACCGGGCGGACAAGAGCAAGTAGATGAGACAGATAATTTCGTATATAGAGATGTGACAAATAATATCAGAGTACGTATAGAAACTAGAAAAACAGAAGGTATTTTGCGCAGTAGCAGTGGAGAGGCTATCTTAAAATATCAGATATATTATGCGCATGATGCTCAATATCCGAATTATCAAGTGTGCTGGGGTGGTAAAGCCTTTAATGGTGCCATTCAAGCGTGTAAAAGTTATGGTGGTTCTGTGCGCTATGATACGGATGAATATACTTCATTTAATATTAATTGATTGTTAATTGATTTATCAAAAGTCCCGCGTAATGTGGGGCTTTTTTGTTGTTTTTTCGTCGTAAAAAAGGGGCTTGACTTGTTTTTTTTTTTTGGTACAATACGGAGTGTAGGATAATTTAAGTTGTCATTCCTGGGGCCGTAAGGCAACCGGGAATCCAGTTGTTATTGATAAAGGAAAAAAGAGCCTTTATAACAGCTGGATTGCCGGTCCATGCCGGCAATGACAGAAAGAAAATAGAGAGGAGACAGTATGAAAAATGAAAAGAAAATTAAAAGAGTATGTCATGCTGAGAAGTTGTTACTCAGCATCTCCCGCTTTTTGGGCTGTTGCCGTTTTATAACAATAAACAACAAGAAAGAGGGAGGTCCTGAGCAAAGACACCTCAGGACGACAACACTATTTAATAACGGCTTTACACTAATAGAATTATTAGTCGTTGTATTAATTATCGGTATTTTAGCAGCCATTGCGCTGCCGCAATATAAACTTGCCGTGTATAAGGCGCGCCTGACAAATGTGGCTATTTTGATGAAAGCTATTAAACAGGCCAATCAAGCCTATTATTTGGCTAATGGCGTATACAGCAATGACCCCGATGAATGGGACATCAGTTTACCGCCGATACAAAATAAAAGCGCAAATACAATTACTTTGAAAGATGGAACTAAATTTGAGTTGGTGAAAGAGGCAACGGAAACTATACTTGATCCGCGTGTGCAAGGTTGGCTTAAAGGTGAAAAAGTGCGCCTGTGGCTTGCCTATGAAGAGGATAAATGGATGTGTTATCCGCGAGGAACAGATGAAGGGGCGCGTATTTGCCGTGCGATGGGCGCGGATTCAAGTTGTACAAAGAGTAAAGGTTCTTGTGTGTTTTCCTTTTAACACTTCCAAACACCTCAAGCAAAAACTTGAGGCGTTTGGCGAAATATCTACTTTACATTCATTTCATCGGCGGCGCCGTGTGCGCTAAACTGCGGCGCATACATGGATTGCACTTGCGCGGGTAATGCATGATATTGTCCGGCAAGCGTGGGGCGTAAGGTGTAGCGCAACGTATACGTGCCCGCGGGTACACGGTTTAGGAAGAAATGCGTGGCCGCGTCGCGGATTTCACGGTAATAAGACAAGGCATTCCACGTCCAACCGCTGGTCAGCTCGGTATTTTCAAAGCCGGCCGGCTTGGGGTCGGAGAGCAACACAAAGTCAAACGCAGAAGAGGCCGTGAGCGTGAGTTGTACCTCCACCTCCGCGCCTACCGGGATTTCTTCGCCGGGTTGTAAAGCACGTACTTTGTCACGGCCGTCTTCATTATATTTGAGCATATAGCGGCGCGATACATTGAGCACGCCCGGTTGTGAAGCGGCGGCATTTGCCGTGGTATATACCGCGTCTAATGTGACAAATCCCGTCAGACCGCCGCGTTTGGTCACTTCGGCCGTGTAATATTGCTGGTCCACATTTTCAGCCTCTTTGGTCCAAGAAAGCGGCGCGGTCCAATCAAACGGTTGGAAATTAAGCGTCGTGTGTTGTTCGCCCCATTGCAAGATATATTCCGCCGGGTCATCCACAAGACCTTTGCGTTGCATATAATCAAGCAAACAATATACAGTCTGTGCCGCCGCGGTGGTATCTTGCCACACTTGTGCTTGGCGGTTGAACAAAAGCCATTTGACTAAATCAGCCGCTTTATCTGATTCCGGGCGAATTTCCAATAAAGTGCGCAATGTGGCGGTTTGGGTAGCGAGTGTGTCATTGTACCACAGCCAGCTCTGTGCTTCGGGCGCAAAATACGCACCGGTTACTGGGTCGGTTTTCATACGGGAAAGCACTAAATTTAAATAATTTTGCGCCTTGGTATTTTCACCCAAGCGGTAGTAGGTCGCGGAGGCATACGTTTGCCCCAAAGGTGTCATATAATTAGCATGTTGGTCTGCATAATCCAACCATTTTTTGACGGGGGCGGATTTGACGACTTTCCAATCTTGCGGATAGGCGGTAAACACATACGCGCTGTACAATGCATATGAAACAGCCGAGGCAGAGCCGGAAGATTCTTTCAAATTCTGCTCAATACGCGGCGCCAGCCATGACAAGGCCTTCTGGGCCGAAGTTTGCGGGATTTCGCCGCCGTAGCGCAAGATTTGTGCGTAAGAAGCTAAGATGCGCAACGTAATAAACTCGCTGGGCTCCCCGCCGGGCATCCAGCTAAATCCGCCGCCGGCGGTTTGGTATTTAGCCAAATTCTTTTCGGCTTGCGCGCGGGCTTGCGCTACGGCAGACGGATTAAATAAATCTGTCAAAAACGCTTCGCGCGTGGTGCCGCCCCAACTGCGGTGCAACCACGGAGTTTCTTCCAGCAGTACCAAACGTGCCGGGTCCGTGTTATCCCATACGGGAGTTTGCGTGTTGCGTTTGGGTAGTTGGCCGACAGCATCTTGCAACAGCGGATACGTGTTATAAAAGGCATTGACTACCGCCAGCGGTACATAACGGTCGGCCTGGCTTAATGCATCATTATACGTCGGGCGCAAGAGTTGCGGCATGGCGTTTAATACACTTAAAAATAATCCGGGATCTATGCGCAACGTGACATTGGATACACGGGGCGTATTATCGGGTGTGAGCAGATTTTGCAATTTTAATACCTGCGTGCCGCTTTCCAATGCCGCGGTGATGCTTTCTGCCAAACGCTCTTTAGCGGGTAAAAGCGGCAGTTCGCGGCTTTCGGCGTCGCTATCTTTTCCGGCGCGTACGGTGGCGGTGATAGTAGCAACACCTACCCCTTGCGGGACTTGAACCGGCCAAGAAACAGCCATATTACCATTGGCAGGCACGGTAATGGTCTGCGTCAAATTGGTCAGCCCGAACGCGGTTGCGGCATTTTTACCGTCCACAAATAAATCTAGCGTGACTTCGGCCGTG
>JAGCKY010000187.1 GCA_017647245.1 Elusimicrobiaceae bacterium | reverse complement strand
TTATTTAAAATTTCGTCCGTGTCACCAAAAACACTTCTGCGTTCACTGTGGCCGATTAGGGTAATCGTGGCACCGGCGTCTTTGGCTTGCACGGGGGAAACGGCGCTGGTAAAAGCGCCTTTGTCTTCCCAGTGTACGTCTTGGGCGGCAACTTCAATGAAAGAGCCTTTGGCAAGTTTAGCTACTTCGGCCAGCGACGTAAAAGAAGGGGCAACAATGACCTCTGCATTGTTTTTGTTAGCGGCTTTTTTGAGCGCTTCAATTAAGGCGGCGGATTCCGCTAAAGTGTTGTGCATTTTCCAATTTCCGGCAATGATAGGAGTTCTGTTCATAAATACCTCTGATATAAAATAAATCTCGTCGTTTTCGCAAGAGAAAACGGCCTATATAAATACTACCATAAAAACGGTCCTTTTGTAAGGGGGAATTTTTGATTGGATTTTAGGTGGTTTTGGAAAAGCAAAAATAGGGCTTGACTTGTTTTTTTTTTTTTGATATGATATAATGGTTGCAGTAGTAAATTTTATATTGAGGAGTATTTTATGAAAAGAGCCTTTATAAATAAGAACCATTCCCGAATGTTTTTATCGGGAATCTTCAACGCTTGTTGTGGTCGTGTGTCGTTGCGAAAACAACAGTACGTGGAAGACCCCCGATTACAACCTTCGGGGGTGGTTCCTTCCTTCAAAAGAGCATTTACGCTTATAGAGCTGTTAGTAGTTGTATTAATTATCGGCATTTTGGCCGCTATTGCCCTGCCGCAATATCAAAAAGCGGTGATGAAAGCCCGTTTTACAAGATTAAAACCATTAGTAGAAAGTCTTAGTACCGCACAAACAGAATATTACTTGGCAAACGGAACATATAGTTCGGATTTTGAGAGTTTGGCAATTAGTTTACCAAATGGCTATGATACGGAAAATAGCACACCCGGAAAGTATATTTATGACTGGGGATTTTGTGAAACTTACGTTAGCGGAAATAATAATCAAGTAGTAAGTTGCGAAAACGCATTGATTGGTATGGTGTATCGGTATACATTGGGGGCAAACACAAGAAGTTGTTGGGTGGTAGGCGGGACAACACCAGAGACAGAATTTCCACTGCAAAATGCTATTTGTAAGAGTGAAACAGGCAATCAAACATTCAAAGGAAAGGGTCATTTACCTGACGGAAGAAGATATGCCCGCTACGAGTATTAAATTAAAACCCCCGGCTAGCACCGGGGGTTTTTTACGGCTGTAAATTCCAGACACACAACTTATTTGACGCCGTGCATCCAGTATTTGATTTTCTTGGTCATGACCCACATAATCACACCAAATGCCATAGAACCAATGGCCGGCACGGAGAATAACGTGGTCAAGCTCCAAGACTCGTAGTGGCTGGCCAGCCAGCCGGCGAGTAGGTTTCCAAAGAAGGAAGCCATTAACCAAATACCCATAAACAAGGACATAAATTTCAGCGGGGACAGTTTGGTTACCATGGACAGTCCTACCGGGGACAAGCACAGCTCACCCATTGTGCAGAACATATACATGAAAATCAGCCACAACGCGCTGACGGGGCCGCTGGATTGATAGATAGAAGCGCCCACCGCGATAATGGCAAAAGCCAAACCTTGCAAGAATAAACCCCAACCGAATTTAGTCGGAATAGAAGGGTCTTTATCTCCCAGTTTAATCCACATTTTCGCAAAGATAGGCGCAAAGAGCACCACGAAAATTGGGTTGACTGCCTGGAAGTAAGAAGCTTTCAGGGTAATCTTACCGATAAACGGCAGTACCGGGGTTAAATTGGTAGCTTCATCGGCAAAGAAGTTGAGCGAAGTGCCTGCCTGTTCAAAGAAAGCAAAGAAGAACACCGCAAAAGCCGTAAACGTACAAATGGCTTTGATTTTATCCCATTCGTCTTGCGTAAGCGGGCGGTTGGCGGCTTCGGCTTTGGCTTTTTCTTCCGGGTCGTCATCGGCTACTTTTTTAGTAACCGGGTGCAAACCGATGTGGCCCAAGTATTTGTTTTGGGAAACTAAATACCACACAAGGCCAATTAACATACCCGTACCGGCAGCCATAAAACCGTATTTCCATTTGGCCGCGGCCAAAACGGCGTCCATACCTTTGGTCGGCTCGCCTAAATAACCGCACACGAACGGCGCAAAGAAAGCACCGATGTTAATACCCATATAGAAAATGGTAAACCCACCATCGCGGCGCACGTCATTGGGTTCATACAGTTCGCCCACGATAGAAGAAATGTTCGGTTTGAAGAAACCATTACCGATAATAATTAAGGTTAGACCTGTGCCTAACGCCAACACCGGATTAATGATTTCATAGGAGGCCAAGGTAAATTGTCCGGCCGCCATTAAAATAGCACCGATGGTAATGGAATGGCGTTTACCGATATAGCGATCTGCTAAATAACCACCGATCACCGGGGTTAAATATACCAACGCGGTAAACATCCCGTAGATTTGACTGGAGCGTTCTTTGGTAAAACCGATTACCGTGCTTACCATAAACAGCGCCAGCAAAGCTCTCATTCCGTAGTAGTTGAAACGTTCCCACATTTCCACCATAAAGAGCATGTATAAGCCCTTGGGGTGGCCTTGTTTGGTAACGTTGTGCTTCACTTCTGCATCAGTCATTTTCTTTTATTTTCCTCACTTTATTTAAAAAAGGGTACTCTCTATTTTACAAAATATGGAGCTGTTAGAGCAGAAAAGTTTTGAAAGTTACTTAATAAGACAAGAACGCTTGCTGCAATACCAAGATGGCTTTATAGACGGAGTAGCACATATATAAGGTGGCGGCAGTAACACAGAAAGTCCAAATCCATTTGGCGGTTAAGGAAAGTTTGCGCGACAGCCACACACAAATTAATGAGAACGGACCGGTCAGCAGAGTCAGCAGTAAAATACCGCCGTGGTCATACCAAAAACCCATGCGCGGCCGCAAGGTTTTACCGCAATGGCGGCAATAACAATCGGTATCATCTACCGGCTGGCGGCAGCTGGGGCAAAGCGGTCTCATATATTTTCCCCTTTACTGCGCAGGTAGCGTTTGATGCGGCTACGGGCATTGGCGGTTTTGGCGTGTTCCAGCCAGTCGCGTTTAGGTTGGGAATTTTTTTTGGTAATGACTTCGCACACATCTCCGGTTTTGAACACATAGTTCATATTGACCATGCGGTTATTTACTTTGGCCCCCATATAATGGTCACCGATATCGGTGTGAATGGCGTAGGCAAAATCAATGGGCGTAGAACCCTCAGGCAAGGATTTTACATCTGCTTGCGGAGTAAAAACAAAGACCTGTTGCAGTTCAATGTCCGTTTGGAAGCCGTCTAAAAATTCACGCGGCGCGGTCAAATCGCGTTGCCACTCAATCCATTGGCGTATCCAGTTAATTTTTTCGTCAAAGTTTCTATCTTTTTTACCGCCTAATTTATAGCGCCAATGTGCCGCGATACCATATTCACAGGTGCGGTGCATTTCTTCGGTACGGATTTGTATTTCCACAATGTCGCCCGTCGGTACCAGAACAGTCGTGTGTATACTCTGGTACATATTAGCTT
>JAGCKY010000186.1 GCA_017647245.1 Elusimicrobiaceae bacterium | reverse complement strand
GTATTGTACCAAAAAAAAAAAACAAGTCAAGCCTACTTTTTCCGACGAAAAAAGACATCAAAAAACCCCGCTTGATGCGGGGTATCCAAAAAATCAACTGTAAACACTGCACACTATTTCATATTTTTTTGCATTTCTGTCATTTCTTTTTTCCAGCGTTTTGTGGACAGTTTAAAACGCCGCTCGGCCTCGCCGCTTAAAATTTCGTCCACGCGCCGCGCCTTAATTTCGTCCAAATTTTTCTGACGCTCTTGCAGTTTTTGCTCCCATGAAATTAAATTTTCTTTCTCCGCCGCCACACGCTCTATCGCCCACGCCATGCTGGCATCGGTAGCGTCGGACACAATTTGCGTCAGTTGTGCTTTGATAGCGGCTTTTTCTTCGGCTGTTTGGGCTTTGCGGTATTTTTTAGTCAGCGCGCGGATTTGTTTGTTGCGCTGTTTAAATTCCAAACGCTGTTCTTTGGTCGGGCGCATATAAACGGGCAATTTTTTATCCGCCGTCTGTGCCGCCAGCGGCAAAGCCGCGCCCAAAACAAATACCGCTATCAAAAATAAAATAATCTTTTTCATTTTTCCACCGCTCCGTCTTTCACGCCTGCTTCTGCAAAGCCGCGCGCACGCAATTTGCACGAGTCACACTTGCCGCACGGTTTTTCCCCGCCGTTATAACAACTCCACGTCAGTTCAAACGGCACGCCAAGCTTCGCGCCCAGTTTCACAATATCGGTTTTAGTTAAATCCATTAAAGGCGCAAGCACCTCTACGCCTTGTGTCACACCGTGCTCCGTGCCCAGATTAATCGCTTGCCCGGCCGCCTTAAAAAAATTCGGTGTGCAATCGGGATAGCCCGAAAAATCAATCGCATTCGGTCCGGCCACAATGGCATCGGCCCCCACCGCGTCCAGTAAAGATGCCGCCACCGACAGAAACATTAAGTTCCGCCCCGGTACATAGGTAGACGGAATTTTTCCGCTGGTGATTTCGTTCAAATCGTGTTCCGGGATTTGTTGCTCTTTGTTCACCAGTGAACTGCTGGCCAGCCATGGCAAATTGAGCGTAACAAAATGTTGTTTTACCCCTAATCTCTGCGCAATTTCCCGCGCGGCATGCACTTCACGCTCGTGTTTTTGGCCGTAAGCAATCGTCAGCGTTTCGCAAGTATACCCCTGTGCCAAGGCCCAGTACAAACACGTCGTACTGTCCAACCCGCCGGAGAATAAAACAATTGCTTTTTTGGCCATACTAAAAGTTAAGCGTACTGTTTAATGCGCTGTCCACTTCAAAAGATTTCATTGCTTTCAAATCCGCTTCCGTTAAATTATCGCCGTATTTAATGGCATAGACAATCAAGGTTGTTTTCGGATTGGGTGAACCGTCCTCGGCGCTGTTGTATTGTCCTAAATACATGCCGTCCGCTCCTTTAGAAGCCACAAATTTGCGCGCCTGTTGTACGCCGCGTTTTAAGGTGTCGCGGTCCGGGCTTAAATTTTTGACCCGCAGTAAACCGATATTACCGTACGGATGTTTGATTTCTTTGTTATCCGTGAAAATTTCCACATCGGCGGGATTTTTCGCCGGGAACTCCGGCCCGATGGCAATCCAATCCATATTGGCGCGACTGAGTGTAGCACACGCTCCCAATGCCAAACAACTTAAACCCAGTAAAACAATTTTTTTCATTTTTTCTCTCCTAATTTTTAGATGCCAGCTGACCGCAAGCGGCGCTGATGTCGTTACCCATACTTTTGCGAATCGTCACACCGATGCCCATGGCTTTAAGCGCGGTGGCCATTTCTTGCACGACACGGTCCTCTGTTTTGGCTCCGCGTCCCAAATTGCACGCAATTAAATTGACGTGCAGTAAATAACTAAATTTGCTGTCGCGTATCCATTTGCCCAGTTTACGGATATGCTCCGGGCGATTATTTACCCCGTCAATTACCGCATATTCCAGAAACACCTGCCGCCCCGTAAGAGCCAGATATTCGTCCAATGCCACACGCAGTTCATCTAAATCATAGCGGCGGTTGACAGGCATCAGTTTGGTACGCTCGTCATTATCGGCATTGTGCAAAGAAATGGCTAAATTCACTTGCGGCAAATCGGTGGCCAGTTTATGCAATTTGTCCGCCACACCCGACGTGGAAATGGAAATATGCCGCGCCCCGATATTTAAAAAATCCGGGTTGGTCAGATTTTGCACCGCCTTGACTACATTTAAATAATTGACCAGCGGCTCGCCCATTCCCATAAACACCACATGCGAAATACGCTCGCCGATTTTTTCTTTCTTTATATATTGGAACCAAAATAATACTTGGTCGGCAATTTCTTCTTCCGTCAAATCGCGCTTAAAGCCCATTTTACCTGTACTGCAAAAACTGCAACGCATCGCACAACCCACCTGTGTGGACACGCACACGCTCCAACCGTCGTGCGGTTTTAACAGCACTGTTTCAATCAAAAGGCCGTCTTTGAGTTTTAAAAGTGCCTTGAGCACGCGGTCTTCTTTAGACGAGACCATTTTTTTAAGTGTAAAACTTAAAATCGGACGCTCTTTTTCCAATTGTTCGCGCAAGACAATCGGCAACGCCGTGGCCTCATTCCACGAGGTAATGCCGTTTTTATAGACGGCATCTTTTACCTGTGCAATGCGGTAATTTGGTAGCCCGGCGGCTTTGATAAATTCTTTTACATACTCAAAATTCATAAGTTAGTTTATTTTATCATTTTTGCAGATAGCCACACCGCAAAATCACTCTTTTTACATTATAAGGTAAGAATAAAGTGAAAAAAGTCCTCTCTTTTTGTATAATATCTGCACGTATGAGCGAAGATATCAAATTCAGTACATCCGGCTTCCGTGCCGGGATTGCAGAAGGTATGACCGCCCAAACCGTGCAGCGGCTGGCGTTCGGGATTTCCGACCATGTATTGGAACATCCTTTCTATGGTTTTGAAGGTACAGGGTATCAAAAACATTGCCAAGAGCTTGGCGGAAAAAATGCTGGGCGGTACCGAACAGCGGGTCCAAAGCCACTTTG
>JAGCKY010000185.1 GCA_017647245.1 Elusimicrobiaceae bacterium | reverse complement strand
TTGCGGATGTAATAACGGCGGTACACAAACCCGCACGGTAACGTGTAATACGTCTACGGGTAACTGGAATACACCGGGTGCATGGAGTACGTGTAGTATCAGCGATACATGCAGTTGTGATAATAGTACTAAACCGGCCACCGAAGAAGCCTGTGCCAGCGGTTGTGGAAAGCGGACCCGCACGGTAACCTGTAACACGTCTACAGGTAATTGGAACACGCCGAGTGCGTGGAGCGGTACGTGTTACGACAAGCCCAGTGCAAGCGAAACTTGTGGAGGGTGCGGCACGCGTACACGCTCGGTAACCTGTAACACGAACAACACATGGTCAACGGGTTCTTGGAGTGGCTGCGATATGGCCACCGGTACCTGGGAAGATCAAAAAGGTGATATCAGCATTTATGATTGTAGCCAGACGCCGCGGTATTGGTGCAGTAATGGTGCATCAGGATCCGGAACGAGTTTACCTGCTTGTAACTGCAGCACCAGATGGGTGACATGTACAGTACATACCTGTCTGGGCGGCGGAGTGTCATTTGAAAGGGAATATGAGTGTGGCTATTAAAAGATAAACTTTATCCCCGGGTTTTACAACCCGGGGATTTTTTACGTGTGCAATTTGTTATAATTGGAGTATGAATAAATACCGCATTTTGAGCATATTTTTAAGTCTGTCGTTTGTTATTCCGTTAGCAAGTTTTGCGCAAGATAATGCGCCTGTCAGTACCGTGGTGGGCGAGGCCACCTATGAGGAACAATCCTCGGCCAATGCGTCGGAAGCAGGCAAACCCTCTACCGTGTCTAAAAGTGAAATCGTCACGCGCATTGATATGCAGTTGGGTGACAGTATTATTCACTCCAATGTGCTGGAATACAAATTGCCCGCCGAATTATCCGTTGTGGCGGAGAAATGTTTAAGCGAAGGCACAGACGCCTGTTTTGTTTTATATAAAGCGTATGAAAACGCCGCGCAAGCTCCCGTGGCGGCGCAAGCTAATTTAGAGCTGGCCGTGCTTAGCATGCAACGCGGCAACATCAAAGAATCCTTGCGCTACATAGAACGTGCGGGGCAACTCTTGCCGGAAGATCCATTCATTGCGCTGACCCATGGGTGGATTTTATTTGCGGACGGTAAATATAAAAAAGCGCGCGAGACCTTTGCGGCACTGCTGTATTTAACGGCGGATTTTGAATATGCTTCTTCGGCTAAACTCGGCACGGCGTTGGCGTATTATTTTGAAGGGAATAAAAAAGCCGCCGCCAAAGATTTCCAATATATTTATACCTCTAACCCGTATTTGATTTCGTTTGCGGCCTATATGATGGGGCAAATTGCCGCGCAAGATAAAGGTTCGCAAAAGTTAGCCCCGGTGTTTTTACAACAGGCCTTGAGCCACGATTCGCACAATTACCCGGCGTTGGAACTATTAGCGCAATTGTCCGAGCAAGATAAGAAAAAACCACTGGCGTCTTTTCAGTATTATTCCACTTTGTTTAGTTTGGACCCCACGAATAAAACCTCACAAAAGAAAATGGAAGAATATGCCGAAAAATTAAAAAAACAACCCGCGGATTATTTATTTTATTTGCGCTTGGACCAACCGATTGTGCAGCAGTTAAATGTGCCGCAGTCAGCGGCGGTCAATATGGCTTTGTATGCAGACCGCTGGCAAAATCCCGTCGCGCTCAAAAGCGTATCGGTAATGCCTTCGGGCATTATGAGTATTACCGATGAGCGGTTGGGCGAAGTATTAAAATCGCCCTCTTTTGTCACACGTGTGTTGGATTTTAATGCGGAAACAAAAAGTATTGATGTCAAAGATGCCCGCGGCCATGTGGAATTTTCCGCGCGGCGTCCGTTCGTGCTGGCAAATCAAAAAGACGGCAAAACCATTTTAATTAAAGATGCACGGGCCGAAGATATTTTTGCCACCGATTTTAGCGATAAAGAAGTGACGGGCCGTTTGCGCGTTATTCCTACAGATAAGGGTATTTTACTTATCAATGAAACGCACGTGGAAGATTTAATCCCGGGGCTATTAGCCACTCAAGCGCAAAATGTACATGAACCCGCGGCCTTGCGCGCCTTGGCGGTGGTGTTCCGCGCGGCGTTGCAAGAAGCGGCCGCCCGCCAGACAGATAAGCCGTATCACATTACGGATAATGATGTGTATTTCAAATTTAAGGGAATTAATTTAACCGTACAGGCGCAATTGAACGCGGCTAAACAGTCGCGCGGGTTAAAACTTTCGGGTAGCGGTTTGGGATATTATCAATCTTGCGGGGTGGTGTCTTATAATCAAATTGCCAATACGGCGCGCCGTCCGGATTATCAATACTCACCTGCCAATGTGATGAAATATATGCTGTCTAATCCGCCGCTGGATTTATATTCTTCTCCGGCGGACCCGACCCAATGGGCCGCTATTAAATGGGTTTATTTATACGACGCGGCTGACATAGAAAGCCGCTTAAATGCCCGCACCAATTTTGGAAAATTACGCGCTTTAGAACCGCAAAAACTTTCGCCTATGGGGCGCGTGTTGAGCATGCGCTTTGTAGGATCTAAAGGCGAATATATTACGGATAATGAGCAAGAAACGTCCTACATTTTAAGTGCAGGGACGATGCGCTCTGGATTTTTTGATTTCGTGCCCATGTATAAAGGCAAAGATATCACGCGGCTTTTGGTGCGCGGTTATGACAGCGGTACGGGCGTAGGTTTGTGCGTGGCCGGAGCCGAAGGCCTGGCACGGCTAGGGCGTGATTATCAAGCCATTATCAAATACTACTTCGGTAGTGCGCGGATTTTAGACACCCAAACGGGAGAGCTGCATTAATGGCCAAAACTAAAATTTTATATTTGATTACGTCTTTGGATCAGGGCGGCGCGCAAAACAGCGTACTGACTACGATCAAAAAATTAGACCGCCGGGAATTTGAGCCGTATCTGGCGGCCGGTCCGGGGGGGCGGTTGGACGGCAAAGTCAAACGCGAATTTAAAAACATTTATTTCATTTCGGCCTTGCGCCACGATGTGCGCAAACGTTACTTTCTGCACGATACGCTGGCAATTTTGCAAATGGGCCGCTTGATGCGCAAAATTAAACCGCAAATTGTGCATACCAATGCGCCCAAAGCTGGTATTTTGGGACGTATTGCCGCGCGGATTTTTTGGCGTAAAGCCAAGGTGATACATACGTTTCACGGGCTGGGTTTTGCGCGTGAACACGGTCCGAAACATTTTGCTTTTTTTGTCAAAACGGAAAAATTGTGCGCATCTATGACCGACGCCATGGTGTTTGTTTCCAAAAAAAATGCTTCCGAGGCCGCACAGCTGGGCATTAGCGGCAAAGGCATACGTAGTGAAATTATTCGCGCGGGCATTGATTTTGACCGCAAGTTACCTGCTAATTTTGACCCGGCGGCTAAAAAAGCTTCTCTAAAAATCCCGGCCACGGGGCGTGTGGTACTCGCGATTGCTAATTTTAAACCGCTTAAAAATCCAATTCATTTTGTGCTGGCCGCGTATAAGGTGCTCGGCAAAAATAAAAATGTGTACTTTATTTACACAGGCGACGGCCCGCTCAAAGAAGCTGCTACGAATTTAGCAAAACATTTAGGCATTGAAAAGCAAATCATTTTTCCGGGTTGGCGCGGCGACAGCGATGAACTGCTGGCGATTAGTGATGTGTATGTGAGTACGTCACTGCGCGAAGGGATTCCGATGTCTATTTTGGAAGCACAGGCGCACCGCGTGCCGGCGGTTTGCTACGACGTAGACGGCATTAGTGAAATTGTAACTAACAACCGCACGGGCTTTTTAGTCAAGCGCAATG
>JAGCKY010000184.1 GCA_017647245.1 Elusimicrobiaceae bacterium | reverse complement strand
TTATTTCAAATAAGGCAGGAGGAAACATGGGCTTTTTAAAGAAAGATTCGGATTTTGCGTCCGGCGAACATTTTTCCGTCGTCAGCACAGAATGTTATTTCCAAGGCACTTTAAGCGTGCAAGGTTCTTTGCGCGTGGACGGTCACTTGGAAGGGTCGGTAGATAATGCGCGCCAAGTCATCGTAGGCGAGGGCGGCAAAATCACCGGCGACGTTACCGGACACACCGTCGTGTGCGGCGGCGATATTATCGGCAATGTGTGCGCCGATATGTTGGAAGTATTATCCAAGGCCTCTATCAAAGGCGATGTGCGCGCCCACAAAATGATTGTGGAAGAAGGCGGCAAAATTGAAGGACAATGCAAAATCGGCGAATCGGAAAAAACGCCGGAAGAAAAATAATTCATTGGGAGTCATACATGATTTCATTTCTAATCAAATATAAAAAATCCGTGCTGATTATTACGCTGGCGTTTTTCATTGCCAGTATCGGTTATTTGGGCTTGAACTCTTTTAATTTCCGTTCCCTGAGCAGTAATGCCGCTATGGTCGGCTCTACGCCGATTACCTACCGCGATTTGCGCCGCGCTACTGACGCACAAGCGCGTGTCTTGCGCAACAACGGCGTAGATGTGGACGAAAATATGACCCGCTATTTAACCCAACAAGCTTTAAGCGGGCTCATTAGCGAGGAAGTATTAAACCAAGCCGCGCAGGAATTTGGCATGGCCGTATCGGATTATGAAATTGCTGCTAATATCCAAGCTTCCCCCGTGTTTAACCAAAACGGACAGTTTAATCAGCAAGCTTATGAGCACGCTGTAAAATATCAGCTGGGCGTAACGCCGGGACAGTTTGAGGAACAATTGCGCCGCAGCAAGCTGGCCGACCGTTTCCGCATGGCTTTATATTCCGTGTACAAACTCACGCCGGAAGAAATCAAATTTTCCTATCAAATCCAAAACGGAAATCTGAAAGATTTTGACACAAACAAAGCGGATTTTGAAACGCAATTATTTGAAACCAAAATGGAAACCGCTCAGCGCGCTTTCTTTGATGATTTCAATAACCGCGTGGAAATCAAAACTTATCTAAAAGACGAGCAGGCATAACCGTGAAAAACAAAATATTGGTGGTGGGCTCTGTCGCTTTTGACAGCGTGGAAAACGCCTTTGGCCGCGCGGAGCGTGTGCTCGGCGGGGCGGCTAGTTATTCCTCTATTTCCGCCAGCTATTTTGCCGCGCCGGCGGTAGTGGCGGTTGTCGGTACGGATTTTACATCTAAAGACCGCGCACCGTTTAAAAAATGCGGCGTGGACGTAAAAGGTTTGCAAGTCAAAAAAGGCAAGACCTTTCATTGGGGCGGCAGTTATGACAAAGATATGAAAAACGCCACCACCAAATTTACCGAGCTAAATGTTTTCCAAGATTTTGACCCGGTGCTTTCCGAGGAGCAAAAAAATGTACAAGCTGTTTTTTTGGCCAACATTGACCCGGAATTGCAACTCTCTGTACTCAATCAAGTTAAAAAGCCCAAACTTGTAGCGTGCGATACCATGAATTATTGGATTTCTTCCAAAAAAGCGGCTTTGCTCAAAGTGCTCAAGAAAACGGATTTGTTCTTTTTGAACGAAGGCGAAGCGCGCCAACTCACGGGCAAATATAATTTGATTACCGCCGGTAAAAAGATTTTGAAAATGGGCGCCAAGCACGTTATTATCAAACTGGGCCCCAACGGCTCTATGCTGGTAAGCAAACTGGGCATTGTGCAATTTCCCCCGTATGTGTTAGAACACGTACACGATACGACTGGTGCGGGCGATACGTTTGGCGGCGGCGCGACGGGTTATTTGGCGAGCTTGCGCAAGTGGGACACCTTGCCCGCTATCAAACGCGCCATGATGATTGGCAATGTGATGGCCTCGTTTACCATTGAGTCTTTCAGCGTCAAGCGCCTGGCAGGTATTAAAAAAGGCGAGATAGAAAAACGCTTGAAAAATTATACTTCTATGTTGCGCTTTTAATTTACAAGTCGCACAAAAAATCCCCGCGCTGTGCGGGGATTTTTTATTTAGAAACCATATTGATAGCCGCTACTACCAGCTTGTGTTTTTTTTGTTTTCCCGCTCCATGCCGCGCATAAAGAATTTGCTCGGTCATTTCCTTCTGCGGCGGAACAAACATTTGCATTGCTCCAAACAGAAGCTTGCTCACTACATTGCTTCTTATAAGCTCCAATAAGATATAATCCCGGCAATTTATTCCACGATACGTAAACTGAATTTGGATGCATAGAAGAACATGTCTTTAAAGACACATCAATTCCCGCGGGAATTTCCACGTCCAGTTCATCTTTATTGGTAGCATAAGTACCATTGGCCATATAATAAACTTCTTGTGCGTTTTTGATAGCACGTGCAACAATAACTAGTTGTACAAAACGTGCTTTATCAGTTGCTTTTTGGTATCGCGGCAACGCAACTGCGGCTAGGATGCCGATGATTAAAACAACGACTAGTAGCTCTATTAGCGTAAATGCGTGACTTTTCATAATTACTGTCTCCTGTCGTCCTGAGGTGTTGTTGCTCAGGACCTATTTGTTCTTTTAAATAAGGATGAGGTGCTGAGCAAAAACGCCTCAGCACGACATTTTATTTACAACCCACTCCCCCTCCCATTTTACAAAAAAAAAAAAACAAGTCAAGCCCTTTTTTCAAACAAAGAACGGCATTTATATTTTACCCGGCAATATGCTATAATATAAGTACGATTTCATGCCGGGGTGCTGGAATTGGTATACAGGATAGTCTCAAAAACTATTGCCCATTCGGGCTTAAGGGTTCAAGTCCCTTCCCCGGTAAAATTTTCTTCTTAAAACAGTTTCTTTCGTTGTTGCTCACTTGCTCGAATACTTCGACGCTACCGCGCCGCTTTGCACAGTATACTTCGCAAGTTCGCACCTGGAAAGAAACTGTTTTTCTTTGAAAATTATTTCCCAACTTGCATATTTCATATAAACATATAAAACTATTTCAAAATGGCCCCTTTTTAAGTACAATATGAATATCCCAACTAGGAGAATATATATGAAAAGTAAAACTTTAGCTGTTAGCTTGCTGGGTGCTTTGCTGTTAGGTGCCTGCGTGCAAGCGCCGGACTTGTCCACCGTAGACGAACATCAAAACGATGAACAAGCTGTCGGCACGGAAGTACCCGCATCTAAACTCAATTTGCGCTTACCGGTGGCCGGTGAAGAAACGGTGTGGGTATCCTCTCAATATAAAGGAAAACCTGTTTTGATAGCTTTTATGGCTACTTGGTGTCCGTGGTGCAAACGCTCGCTGCCCGCGTTGGATCAAACTTCTATTTCATATAAAGACAAAGTGGAAGTCGTGGGCGTGTTTGTGGAAAATGACATTGCCCCGGTCAATCAAGTGATTAAAGATTTCAACATTCAAAGTAAAATCTTATATAACGGCGGATCGGTTGCGCAAGATTTGGGCGTTAACGGTTTCCCGCATATTATGTTATTTGATAAGGACCATCGCTTGGTGCGCGTGTGGAGTGGATATTCCGACACGTTGGGCTATGAATATGCCAAAGAAATAGACAAGTTGTTGCAATAAAATTTACTTACCGAAAACCCCCACCGTTTGGTGGGGGTTTTTATATTACAAATAAGGTTTAATTTTATCTTCTATTTTTTTGGCTACTATTTTATACCCGGCCGCATTGGGATGAATTTGGTCGGACATTAAATTATGTTTGCCCATAATTCCGTCCAAAATCCCCGGTACAAAAACAGCACCTTTCTTGCGCGCAAGTTCTTTATACGCTTTGCTGTATTTTTTCATAACTCCCGCGCCGCCTGTGTCCACCACTACCGCCACCGCACCGGCCTTTTGCACGGCATCTACCATTTGTTCCATCGCGGAAATTGTTTGACTGAACGGTACCGAACGGATTGCATCATTACCGCCAAATTCTATCAGCACCATGTAAGGTTTTTCTTCTAATGCCTCGTGGATACGCACCACGGCATTGGCGGCCGTTTCACCGTTGCGCCCCATATTGATTACCGGACGCCCTAATGATCTTTCCAAAATGGCCGGATAACTTTCCTGCCGAGAGGCCCCTTTGCCATAAGTTAAGCTATTGCCAAACGCCACAATTTTCCACCCTGTGTTTTTAAAATTTTTAACTCGGGGTTTTTGCTCGGGCCAGAAATGCCACGCTACAGCCGCTACCAACAAAAGTAAAACAATTTTTTTCATACGTTTATTGTAGCAAATCCCACGTTATAATACAGGAAAAATATGGAAATAACAAATGTTCAAAATGTCACTCAAAATCTTATGCCTTTTGAATTTGCGAGGTTTTAATTTATCAACTTACAGAAAAAGGACGGCCTTTATAAGGTCCCGTTTTTGTTAATTTGATTGCAAAGTTCCTTTTCAAAGTTTGATGCCCCGTTATAAGCAAGGCATCCAATCCTGCTCGGATTATCCGGCGTAATATACAAATAGTAACCTTTATCACTACTTCGCCACACGCCATTATCTGCCCGCTGGGCAAGAGCGAGATAATCATAAGAAGGATGTGTTGCATTCGGGGAGTAAATAAAATCTTTTGTGGTAATGCGCCCCGTAAGCTCAGTATTAGGCGTGCCTGGGATTTGTACGTCTAATTTATCCATTTCACTAGCTTTTGCATATACACCGTTTGCCAAATGATACACCTGATGCGCGTCGGCAATGGCGCGCAAATTGATAATCGCTTCTGCCATTTTGGCACGTTCTACTGCTTTTCGGTACTGCGGTAAAGCAATGGCCGCCAGTATACCTATAATTAACACAACTACTAACAGCTCTATAAGCGTAAATGCGCGATTTTTCATAATCTCTCCTTTTGTTTTGATGTTGCGTACCCCGTATTGTACCAAAAAAAAAAAACAAGTCAAGCCCTTTTTTACCGACGCAAAAGCCAACAAATAATCAAATAGGGATTTATTTTACACCACAGCGGGGACACCATTTGGCAAGCATACACGCGGCGCAGTTGGGTTTGCGCGCGGGGCATACATTTCGCCCGTGCAAAATCAGCGCAATGCCAATCCATTGCCATTTATTGTGCGGGATAACTTTCATCAAATCTTGTTCAATTTTGACAGGGTCCGTTTGTGTGGTTAGCCCCAAGCGAAATGCCAATCGTTTGACATGCGTGTCTACCACAATGCCCTCGGGCGTGCCGAAAAAATCGCCCAAAATCACATTGGCAGTTTTGCGCGCCACGCCGCGCAAGGTCAAAAGTTCTTTCATACTTTGCGGCACATTGCCGCCGTATACTTCGCAAATGCGTTTGGAACTTTCAATTAAAGATAAGGCCTTACTGTGATAGAATCCGGCCGAGTGAATAATCTTTTCCACGTCTTTAATGCTTGCGTTGGCAAGGTCTTGCGGCGTGGGATATTTTTTAAATAAATTGGGCGTAATCAAATTCACCCGCGCATCGGTGCATTGTGCCGACAAAATAACCGCCATTAAAAGTTGCCACGCGTTTTTGTGATGCAAGGGAATAATGACTTTGGGATATAATTTTTTAAGCCCGGCGAGTAGCTCGGGCACGTGGGCATTTTTAGCGGGCATTTTTGCGCTCTCCCTGGGCGTATGAGCGACCCATACGCGAGTAAATAAATGCCGCCACCAAAAATACCAAATTCACTAAAATTATCGTTGCGCCTGACGGTATATTAAATAGAAAAGATAAATACACACCCACCCACACGCTTACTACCGCCTGCACGCAAGAGAGCCATAATACTTGCTTAAATGTTTTGGCGAACAGCAGCGCCGTCACGGGCGGCACGATAATCAGCGCGGAAATCAAAAAGATACCTACCACTTTACACGCAAGCACAATCGCCAGCGAAGTAAAAATAATCAGCGTGGCGTTTAGCCGCCGCACCGCAATACCGCGCGTGCGCGCAAAGGATTCGTCAAAGCTCGCCGCAATTAAATCGCGGTAATAAAAAAGTAAAAACAACAGCAGTGCCGCCAGTAATACCGCACACCACAGCACTTCCCCGCGTCCGACCGTCAAAATACTGCCGAATAAAAATCCGAATAAATCGGCATTAAAACCGCCCGCCAGCGCGGTCAGTAAAATACCTACCGCCAGCCCCGCCGCCGACACAATGCCGATGGCTGCGTCGCCGTAGATTTTGATTTTTTCCATAATTTGCAAAATCCCCAAAGACGCCACCAGCACCACCGGAACAGACATATATAACGGACTTGTTTGCGTCAGCAGGCCCAGTGCCACCCCCGTTAAACACACGTGGCTTAGCCCGTCACCGATTAAAGACAAACGCTTGAGCACCAAAAATACACCGAGCAGCGCACAAATTACCGCCACCAGTGAGCCGGCCAACAAACCGCGTTGCACAAATCCGTACGATAAAAATTCGCTAATCATGCGCGGCCTCCTCCTGCTCAACCGTATGCACGCAGCTGCAACCCAGCGGACAATGCCCGTGATTATGCAAATGGTCAATGGTATGTTGTGCAAAAGCACCGAGTTTTTCGGCCACTTTTTGCGAGTGACAAAATTCTTCTTTATCGCCGAAAAACACCAGCTCGCGATCAATGTACATAAATTTGGAAATGTATTTGCCCACTTCGCCCGTGTCGTGTGTGATGAGCAAAATAGTAACACCGTTTTTTTTGTTCAGCTCACCCAGTAACGCAAAAAACATTTCGCGGCTGCTGCCGTCCAGCGCCGCAGACGGCTCGTCTAAAATTAGCAACTTCGGCTCACTCACCAGCGCACGCGCCAACAGCACACGCTGTTGTTGTCCGACGGATAAATCCGAAAAAATACGTTTGGATAAGTTTAAGGTATGCGTCTGCGATAAAGCGCGGCGCACGGCACGCAAATTTTCGGGCGTGGCTTCTTTATGCTCTTTGTCAAAGCACAAGCCCATCAGTACCACTTCTTGCACAGAAATCGGAAAGCGTGATTGCGAAACAGGGCTCTTTTGCGCCAGGTAACCGATTTTTTGCCAGTCGGAAAATTGCGCCACGGGTGTGCCGAAAAGTTTGATTTCCCCCGCGCCTTTTTCCAGTCCTAAAATTAGTTTAAGTAAAGTGGTTTTGCCGCCGCCGTTGGGCCCGATAATACCCACATAATCGCCCGCCTGCACATTAAAAGAAACTTTGTCTAATACCAACGTGCGGGTATATTTAAATTGCACTTTTTTGGCTTCAATTACGCTTGGCATTTAAGCCCCTTTTGCAAATTAGCCAAATTGCGGCGCATAAAATCTTGGTAAGATGTGCCTTGCTCAAAATCTGTTTTGCTCACTTCTTCTATCGTGTAAAGCGGCAAAATATACACATGCGTTTCTTGCGCGATGGTATCGGCTAATTCCGGCGAAAGCATCTCTTCGGTAAAGATAGCCGGCACGCGGCTTTTGCGTATAAAGCGCACCATATTAGTCAGTTTATAAACGGAATGTTCACCTTGATGTGAAGTACCTGCCAAGGTTTGCAATTGCAGTCCGTACGTGTTGGCCAAAGCCCCAAATGCCAAATGTCCCACATGCACAATTTCGCGGTGCTGACAATTGGCAAGTCCGGCCACAAAATCTTTATGCAATTGACTCATGGTGCGTTCAAATTGTTTGACGTTTTGTTGATAATAATTTTTGTGTACCGGATCCGCTTTCTGCAAAGCCGCCGCAATTTGTTTGGCCATAGACAAAGCCCCGTACGGCGTCATCCACACATGCGGGTCTTCGCCCGGTTCTACCGCCGCGGCCGCCACCGCACGTACGCCGGGAGCACCTTGCAAAATATCGGTAATCCACGGCTCTGCCGTCGTAGAAACATACACCAACAAATCGGCTTTTTGCACACCGATAATGCTTCCCGGCGTCGGCTCAAAATGATGCGGCTCTGTGCCCGGGGGAACTAATAAAGAAAGCGCTACTTGGTCCCCACCGATTTGGCGTGCCAAATCATACACTACATAACTGGAAGCGGTCACTTGCATTTTGTCACGCGTGTTATGCATCGCAGTTACATCGCTTTGTTTATCGGACATAAACCACCACGCACCAAAAATCACCAAAGCCGCTACAATCAAAACCGCCCAAAACTTTTTCGGTATCCAAAGATATTTTTTCTTCATAGGAATAATGCTTATTTGCGTTTGGATTTTTTAGAAATCCCTTTGCTCACACGCGTTTTGCGTGCCGCTTTTTTTGATTTGCCCGCAGATGTTTTGCCCGCTTTTTGACCGGCAGATGTAGCGGCAACAACTCCTTTCGCCGCTTGTTTACGTAGTAACCGCCCCAACGGTCCACCGATGACAATTTCACCTAAAATATTGGTTTTCTGATGAGCCAACACCATGCCTGCGTGTAATTTGCGGGTGCGTCTGTCGGCATTGCCATACTCCAGCAATCCGGCCCTTTGCGCATCTATACGCAATTGTTCCACCGCACGTTCTTCCAGTTGGCGCACACGCTCGCGCGAGAGCCCCATTTTATCGGCCACTTCTCCCAATGTTTTCGGCTCATTGTCCGCTAAACCGAAACGTAAGGTCAAAATTTCACGGTCACGGTCTTGCAAATTCATTAAACTTTGTTGTAACACTTGCGCATTTTCCGAGCGCAAAAATACATCGTGCGGATTGCCTTTTCCGTCGTCACTCAAGACATCTTCCAACGTCATTTCATCTTCGCCGCCTACCAAAGAGGTCAACGATTCCACCCCCGTGGCCGCACTTAACGTATCCATAATGGCTTTAACCTGTTTAGCGGTCAGACCCAATTCTTGCGCCATTTCCCGCAAAGACGGGTCGCGTCCGTTTTCTTCTTTTAAATTGTTCCACGCTTTAAACCAGCGTTTCAAATTACCCCACGCGTGAGACGGAATTTTGATAGAGCCCGATTGCTCCTCAATATATTTGCGGATATATTGCTCTATCCAATAAATCGCATAGGTAGAAAAACGGTATCCCTTGGCCGGTTCAAACTTTTCAATAGCTTGCATGAGCCCCAGATTGCCCTCTTCAATTAAATCCATCAAATCCATGCCCGGGCGCTGAAAGCGTTTGGCGGTGGGAATAACTAAACGCAAATTCAATTCCATCATTTTGTTTTTAGCGTTTTTATCCCCTTTTTTGACTTTTTTCCATAGCGCCATTACTTCTTCGCGGTCTATTTCCCGCGTCACTTTGGCTAAATGTTTAAAATATTCGTTGATGCTGTCCAGTATTTCGTTTTCCATAAAATCCCTGTTCCTATTATAAGGATACCTGTTTCTTATATCATAGCAATTTATAGCACAAAATTTGCATTCCCTTCTTTGAAAAATGATGTTATAATGAAAGGAGTGGTAAATTAACAGGAGGGGTACATGCAAGGACAACATGAAGAAAAAAGTTTTCAACAAATCATGCTGATGTGTCTAGGGTTTTTCGGCATTCAGTTTGGTTGGGCGCTGCAAATGGGAAACATGAGCGCTATTTATTCACGTCTCGGAGCGAGCGAAGACCAAATCCCGATGTTATGGCTCGCCGCGCCGGTTACCGGATTACTGGTACAACCGTTAGTGGGATATTTCAGCGACCGCACGTGGTGTAAACTCGGCCGGCGCCGCCCGTACTTTTTGTTTGGCGCAATTTTTTCTATGATTGCGCTTTTCTTAATGCCGCAGGCATCGGCCATTTGGATGGCGGTAATTGCCTTATGGGTATTGGATTCATCGGTTAATGTAAGCATGGAACCATTCCGCGCTTTTGTCGGCGATATTTTGCCGGAACACCAGCGCAAAACCGGCTACGCCATGCAAAGCGTTATGATTGGCGCGGGCGCGGTAATTGCTTCTTTCCTGCCGCAGATTTTGACGTCATGGGGTGTGAGTACCGAAGCACCTATCGGTCATATTCCCAACACGGTCAAATATGCTTTTTATATCGGTGCAGTGGTATTATTTACCGCCGTATATATTACCATTAAGACAACGCCGGAATATCCTCCGCAAGACATGGAAGCCTTTAAAAAATTGCAAAGTCAGCGCGGCAGTATTAGCAAATCACTTTCCGAAATGTGGAACGCGTTTACCACCATGCCCTCTACCATGCGCCGCTTGGCCGTGGTGCAATTTTTCACATGGGCGGCTTTTATGATTATGTGGGTGTACTTCACGCCGGGCATTGCCAGCGGAGTATTTCACGCACAACCCGGCACACAAGCTTATGAAGTAGCCGCCAACTGGGGTAGCTCTTGTTTCGGAATTTACAACGGTGTAGCGTTTGTATTTTCTTTTGCGCTGTTGTGGCTGACCACTAAATTTTCTGCTAAATACATTCATATTGTTTGTTTAACAATCGGCGCGATTGGATTAGGTTCACTGGGCTTAACGCTCTTTGGTGTAACCTTCACCAAAATGGGATTAATTTTCCCTATGGTGTGCGTGGGCATTGCGTGGAGTAGTATTTTGTCCATGCCGTATGCGCTCTTATCCAATAGTTTGCCGGCTGAAAAAATGGGTTTCTATATGGGTGTATTTAACTTCTTCATTGTGATTCCGCAAATTTGTGTAAACATTTTTGGCGGAATGGTAATGAAGCATCTGCTGGGCAATAGTGCCATTGCTGCCGTCGGTATGGGTGGGGTGGCTTTGTTGCTGGCGGCAGGTTTTACCTTACTTGTACAAGACAACACGGTCACAAAAAAGGCATAATACATATATGAAAATCCACTTTCATATTCGCTATAAAACGGCGCCAGGCGAAAGCCTGTGCGCCGTGCTGTTTTTTCAAACCCAGCACGAACCGATACGTCAAATCGTCGCGCTGCAACCGGATGAACCCGGTCAATGGGCAGGTCTAAGCGAAGTCCATCTCCCCTCTGATGCTTTGATGACCTATGCATACTATGTGATGCAAGACGGCAAAACCGTGCGCCGCGAATGGAATGTTTTCCCCCGTCAACTAAATTTATCTGTTAGTAAACAACTTTATAACATTTATGACTGGTGGCGCGACTTACCGGAAAAATCATGGCTCTACAGCAATGTGTTTACCAAACCGCAACCGATTCAAACCGTTACGGAAAGTTCCAGCACCATTATTTTACACGCTTCTCTTGCAGGGTTAGCCGAGGGACAAACGCTGTGTATTTGCGGAGAAAGTGCCGCGCTGGGTGACTGGAAACCCGAGCAAGCCGTTGCCTTAACAAATGTAGGCCCCAATGAATGGGCCGTAGCATTAGATGCGGAAAAATTAAATTTCCCGGTTTCCTATAAATTTATCCTCAAAGAGGAAAATAAAAAAACACAATGGGAATCCGGCCCTAACCGCAGTTTAATGGGTCCGCGTCCTGCCCCGCAAGAAACAGCGGTTTATTCCGATCTCACCCCGAAATTCCCAATCCCCGATGCCCGGCTTGCCGGCGTGGTGTTACCTGTATTTTCCATCCGCACCGAGAAAGATTGGGGCGCGGGAGATTTTGGTTCACTCAAACAATTAGTGGATTGGGCTGCCACCACCGGACAAAAAATGATTCAGCTGTTGCCTGTCAACGATACTTCTTTAACCGGCACCTGGCAAGATTCTTATCCGTATAACGGCGTTAGCGTGTATGCTTTGCATCCGCTGTATTTGGACCCCGCGGCGTTACCAGCTTTATCGCACCGCGAAGAAAAGAAATTCCAAAAGAAACGCCAGAAATTAAACCGCTTGCCCGCTATGGATTATGAAGCGGTGGTGGATTTAAAAAGACAGCGCTTGGCCGCGGCTTATCAAAAAGAAGGTAGCGCGGTATTAGCTTCGCCCGAGTTCCGCAATTTCTGGAATCAGAACGCACATTGGTTGCCCGCGTATGCTATGTTTAGCGCGTTGCGCGATCGTTACAATTCTGCCAATTGGCAAGAATGGCACGAGTACAACAAATTCTCCGAACAAGCCATGCGCCAATTCTTTAGCAAAAGCTCTCCGTTGCGCGCGCAAGCGTATTTCTACTTCTACATGCAATTTGTTTTGCATAATCAATTGTTAGATGCGCACCGCTATGCCCGCAGTAAAGGCGTATCGCTCAAAGGAGATATTCCGATAGGCGTCTCTCCCTACAGTGCCGATGCATGGACTGCGCCGCATTTGTTCCATTTGAACGCACAAGCCGGTGCCCCGCCCGATGCTTTTTCCGAAACGGGACAAAACTGGGGATTTCCGACGTACAATTGGCAAGCTATGGCCCAAGACGGCTACGAGTGGTGGAAACAACGCTTTACGCACATGGCCAATTATTTTGATGCGTACCGCATTGACCACGTGTTAGGATTTTTCCGCATTTGGGAAATTCCGATGCATGCCGTACAAGGTTTGTTGGGGCAATTTTCCCCCGCTTTAGCTTTAAGCGAACAGGAAATCCGCAATGCCGGTTTCCCGTTTGAAATCAAGCACACCCAACCTTATATTACCGACGAAGTTTTGCAACAAATCTTCGGTGAGCAGGCCGATAAAGTGCGCGGCACCTATGTAATGCCCGATGCAGAAGAAGGTCATTACAAATTGTTCCCCGAATATGACACCCAGCGCAAAATTCAACGTGCCTTCGCAGACCGCGCCGACGAAGAATCCGTGCAACTGCGTGACGGGTTATATGCGCTTTGTGCCAATGTGCTTTTTGTGGTGGACCATCGCGATCCACAACTTTATCACCCGCGCATCGGCGTGCTGAAAAATTCTGTTTTCCACGCTTTGCCCGAAGACCAACAGAAAGCATACCGCAAACTCTACGATGATTATTTCTATCATCGCCAAGATGATTTCTGGAAAGACCAAGCGTTGGAAAAATTACCCGCTTTGACGCAAGCCACGTCTATGTTGTGCTGTGCCGAAGACTTGGGCATGATTCCGCATTGCGTTCCCGACGTAATGAACCGCTTGCAAATGCTCAGTTTGGAAATTCAGCGTATGCCTAAACAAATGGGTCATCCCTTTGCAGATACCTATAATTATCCGTATCTGTCCGTGGCTACGCCGTCCACACATGATATGTCTGTGTTGCGTTCTTGGTGGAGAGAAGACCCCGAAAATACCAGCCGTTTTTGGCACGATGTACTGGGACGTAAAGGGGTTACTCCCGCCGAAGCTCCGGCCGATGCGTGTGAGCAAATTTTGCACGCGCATCTAAATAGACCGTCTATGTTATGTTTGATTTCTTGGCAAGACTGGACAGCTATAGATGAGCGTTTACGCTCGCCTAATCCGGACAAAGAACGCATTAACATTCCTTCCGATCCCAAACATTATTGGCGCTATCGTATGCATGTAACGGTAGAAGAATTAATGCAAAAATCGGTGTTTAATCAAAAGATTAAAAAACTGATACAAGAGTCTGGCAGATAAATAAAACCCCCGGCAAATACCGGGGGTTTTTAAATTACTACAAAGCATAATATCTATAATTAGTGGTTGAAATGGCAGAGTCGGTTGTTCCCATTAGTTTTACACAAAATTTTCCTTTCGGCACATTTTTATGTTCCAAACAATACCATATTTTCCCCGTTATGCCATACGGAATATGTGAAAACAAAAAACCAGCTTTTTCATAAGGTCCCGTCTTAAAAACTGCAGTAGAATATAACCAATCAAATTGATTATTACTTCCCTTTGAACTATTTATAATTAATTCCACTTCATCATTGCTGCGAACTCCATCCGTAGAAGATACATTTATGTTTGTCGCGCTGGTAGATGGATGCTGAGGCAATGAATCAAATCCGATATCCAAAGAAGAAAAATCCTCTGCATATGTACCATTTGCTAAATAATAAGCTGTCTGTGCATCTACTAAACTTTTTGCCATTACTTGCAACTGAACGGCCTTACTTTTCCAAACCGCTTTTTGATATTGCGGCAAGGCAATCGCCGCCAAAATGCCGATGATAAGGACTACTACTAATAGTTCTATTAAGGTAAAGCCAAAAGAACTTGTCGTCCTGAGGGGTTGTTGTTCAGGACCTCGTTGTTTTTTAGTAAGCGGTTGAGGCCCTGAACAAAGACATTTCAGGGCGACAGTATTATTTATATTTTTTTTCATACTCTTTTTTCTCCTTTGTCATCCCTGGGGCGGCGTAGCCGCAACCGGCGATCCATTCCAAAAGAGGAAACAACCCTCATAACGACTGGATCCCGAGTCCACGCCCGGGATGACGGCCTTAAAATACACTCCTACTGCCCCCGTATTGTACCAAAAAAAAAAAACAAGTCAAGCCCTATTTTTACTCAAACAGAACACAACAAAAAAGCCCCTCATAAACAGGGGCCTTAAAATATATAACCTTTATGCCGCGCCACTATCCGCGTTTTTGGGTCCCTG
>JAGCKY010000183.1 GCA_017647245.1 Elusimicrobiaceae bacterium | reverse complement strand
CCTGCGGGCGGGTCCAATTTTCCGTTGAAAAAGCATACAACGTGACAAACTTAATTCCCAGCGCGGGGGCGGCCTCAATCGTGCGGCGCACGGCTTGGGCACCTTCGCGGTGTCCGGCAGAGCGCGGCAAATTGTGCGCGGCGGCCCAGCGTCCGTTTCCGTCCATAATAATGGCCACGTGTTGGGGTGGGGGATTTAATTGTTCCATATTTATATTTTACCTAATTGTAAGCGGATTTTATACAATAGGTATATGCACTTTGTAAAATATCACGGGCTGGGCAATGACTTTGTCATTGTGGATATGTCCAAAAATAATTTTTCTGATTTTGCGCGCGTGGCCAAAGCCGTTTGCGACCGCCGCCGCGGCATCGGTGCGGACGGGCTTGTTTTATTATGGACGATGGACGGCGAAAATGTTAAAATGCGCATTTTTAATTCCGACGGAAGTGAAGCGGAAATGTGCGGTAATGTGTCGCGTTGCGTGCCATTATTTTGGAAAGAGTCGGGATATTTGAAAGGCAACCGCTTGACCTTGCATACCTTGGCGGGGCCGATTATTACAGAAATTATAGACGGGCAAAAGGGCCTTGTGCGGGTGGATATGGGTGCGCCGCGTTTGACACGTGGGGAAATCCCGGTGGCGGGCAACCCTTCCGAAAAGGCAATCGGTATTTCATTGCAAGCGGCGGGGCAAACATGGACGGGCACAGCGGTGTCTATGGGCAATCCGCACTTTGTAGTTTTTGTGCAAAACGTGGAAGAAATTGATTTGTCTAGCGTCGGGCCGGCGGTTGAAACGCACGCTGATTTCCCGCGCAAAACCAATGTGGAATTTGTGCAAAAATTAGACGACAATACTTTGCGTATGCGCGTGTGGGAACGCGGCGTAGGCATTACCCAAGCGTGCGGAACGGGTGCGTGTGCGACGTTAGTAGCGGCGGTATTAAACAATTTGACCCAAGAAAGCGCGCGCGTGATTTTAGACGGCGGGGAACTGCAAATTGCGTGGCCGCAGCGCGGGCATGTTTTGATGACAGGTCCTGCGCAAAAAGTGTTTGAGGGGGAATATGTTTTATGACGTTGCTTAATGAAAATTATTTAAATTTGCAGGGCAGTTATTTATTTGCAGAAGTGGCACGCCGCACCGCCGCTTTCAAAAAAGCACACCCGGACGCACAAGTGATTAGCTTGGGCATTGGCGATGTGAGCCGTCCGCTTGTGCCTGCCGTCGTAGACGCTATGAAAAAAGCGTGCGATGAAATGGGCCGCGCGGAAACCTTTCGCGGGTATGGTCCGTATGAAGGATATGATTTTTTGCGCAGTGCCATTGCCGCGCATGATTACCAAGCGCGCAATGTTGATATTTCTGCCGATGAAATTTTCGTCAGCGACGGTGCCAAAAGTGACGTGGCTAATTTCCAAGAATTATTTTCCGCTGATGCCCGCGTGGCGTTGCAGGATCCGGTGTATCCGGTCTATTTGGATACCAACGTGATGGCCGGGCGTAGCGGCGTTTGCAAAAACGGACAATTTGAAAAAATTATTTATTTGCCTTGCACTGCAGAAAACAATTTTGCGCCGCAATTGCCCAAAGAACACGCGGATTTAATTTATCTTTGCTCGCCCAATAATCCGACGGGAAAGGCCATGACCCGCGCGCAATTGCAACTATGGGTGGACTGGGCCATTGAAAATAAAGCAGTCATTTTATTTGATAGCGCCTATGAAGCATTTATCCGCGCGGAAGATTTGCCGCACAGTATTTTTGAAATTCTGGGTGCAAAAAAATGTGCAGTGGAATTTCGCTCTTTCTCCAAGACGGCGGGATTTACGGGCACGCGCTGTGCCTATTGTGTGGTGCCGCGCGAACTGATGATTTATGACAAAACCGGAAATGCGCACGCCGTGCATGATTTGTGGTTACGGCGGCAAAGTACCAAATTTAACGGCGTGCCGTACATTGTGCAACGCGGCGCAGAAGCAGTTTTTTCGTCGCAAGGACAAGCGCAAACGCGTGAAGTGATTGACGGTTATTTGGAAAATGCGCGTGTGATTTTGCAAGCGGCGCAAGCCGCCGGACTGACCGCTTACGGTGGGGAAAACGCGCCGTATATTTGGCTTAAAACGCCGGCAGGTATCACATCGTGGGAATTTTTTGATATGATGTTAGATAGATTGCAATTAGTCGGAACGCCGGGAGCCGGGTTTGGATTGTCCGGGGAAGGTTATTTTAGAATGACCGCTTTTAATACGCCCGAGCTGACGCAAATAGCTGCGCGGCGTTTAGCGGGTCTTAAATAAGGAGAAAATATGAAAAAACAAGGTTTTACGTTAATTGAATTATTGATTGTGGTATTGATTATCGGTATTTTGTGCGCGGCGGCATTACCGGGTTATCTGCAAGCAATTGAAAAATCGCGCGCTACAGAAGCAATCAATCTGATTAAATCGGTCAATGACGGTGTGTATGCATACGCGTCGGAAAAAAATGAGTGTCCGGCGAAATTTTCTAAATTGCTCATTACCGTTCCGGGAACAGTAAAAACAGATACCCAAATAGAAACAAAGGATTTTATTTATCATTTAAACGAAGCCACAAATGCGCTTATTCCGGGTACAGCTTGCGGGGGAGTGGTAGCGGAACGCAAAGGCGGGACGTATAAATTGTGGAATCCGTATAAAGTAATTGATACCACCACCAAAAAACGCACCATGGCCTGCACCGCCAGCGCGGATAAAGGAATCAAAGCGTGTAAAGCATTAGGCATTTACACTACGCAATCTCCAAAAAATTAGTAATATAAAAGCGATTAAAAAAGCGGAGCTACGTGCTCCGCTTTTTTTACTTTTCTAAATACATGAGCAAAACGCCGTCGCTAAAAGATATTTCGCTTTTGGCAGAAGATATTTCATTAGATAAGGTGCGGCCAATACGCTGAGTGTTCCATGTTTCATTTGTCACTTTATATGTAAGCCCTTTGAGGGTAACATTTCGGCAAGAAGTTAGCGCAATAAAACTGCACCGCGCACCCTTGCGTGCGCTAAACGAATAACTGCGGGTAAGGAAAAAAAGCGTCCAGTCTTTACCGACGAAAGTGACTTTTATTTTTTTAAGATAGGGGCGTGCGGCTAATATATTTCCTAAGGTAAAATCCAAACGTCCGCCGGTAGCACCGGCAATCATACATTCATCAAAAGATTGCGCTGTAAGCCAGTCTAATGCTTTTTCCAAATCGGTATTGTCTTGGCGGGTAACGTGAATAAAAGGCACCTCTTTTAACGTGCGGCGCGTGCGGGGGGAAACGGAATCAAAATCGCCAATCACCGCATCGGGTGTTATGCCTGCAGCCAATGCAGCATTGGCACCCCCGTCGGCAGCAAGTATAAAATCAGCTTGCGCGGCATATTTTTTAAGCCATTTGCCGGGCCTGTCTGCATTACAAATCAGTAGAGCTTTTGACATAACTTCCTCGTTGTGCGGGGCGTGCCCAAAGTAAGATAATCATGCTGGTCAGTACGCCGATGTAAAAACTATCTATTTGTTGTAAGAAATCATTTAAAGGCAAAATTCTCCAAACGGTCATTACAACGGCGCTGGTCAACGCACTGATAGTAAATAAATTATCGCTAATGCGTTTAGGATAAATATATCCCATCAAAATAGGAGCGAGCAAACACGCCGAAAAATAAGAACCCAGCGTAAGCCAAATTTCTTTAAAACTGTCATTGAAAAATTGGGCTAAACACGCCGATAAAAGCCCCACTAAAAATAGTGAAATGCGGTTGGAAAGGACAATGTTTTTAAATCGGTCGCGTAACAGGTCAAAGCTCAATGTGTTAGAGGCAATAAAGAGAAATGAATTGAGTGTAGACAAAATGATGGCTAAAATCCCAGCGATGAAAAACCCTTTTAGCCCAACAGGCAACAGTTGAACAGAATAAAAGAAATATGCCTCTGCGGGTTGTGCATGGGGCAAAACAGCGCGCGCATAAAGTGAACCGACCGTCGTGCAAATATCAAAACAAAACCAAATGAGCGTGGAAATTAAAATGCCTTTTTTTACCACGGAAGGGCTTTTGGCCGCAAAACAGCGCTGATAGAAACTGGGGTCAATTAAAGTAGCCAGTGCGATAAAGCCCCAAATTAAAGTATTAAGCAGCGTAGTGCCGCCCGTTAAGCTAAAATGCGTGGCGGGTAAATTAGCTTTTAAAAAGGTCAGTCCGCCAAAAATATGCAGAGAAAACAATACCACAATCAGTACCGAGGTACACATCACAAAAAATTGTACCACGTCGGAAAACACAACGGCCTTAAAGCCGCCCCAGGCAGTGTACAAACAGGTAAATAAGGTGCCGATAATCATGCCTTGCCATACGCTGATACCCAAAATCATATTTAAGAATAATCCTAAACTTAACACATAGGCCACGGGCATCATATAAAAAAGCGTAAACATAGCGGCTACTTTTCCTGCTTTAGGGCCGAACATATGCTCAGCTAAATCAGGCAGGGTAACGGAATTATATTTGGCAATTTTATCTACGATAAAGAAAGCAAAAATCAAATAAACAATATACCAGAAAATTCCTTGTGTGACAAAATTGTAAATTCCGTAATTAAACGTAATTTCATTGACGCCGAAAATACCGCCGTACCACGTTGCCACCAAGGTGGCCACAAAAAGCGGTAGGGTTAGTTGCCGGCCCATCAATAAATAATCCAGTGCTTTGCTTTGGGAATGTTTTCTGCGGTAATTGCCATATAATGCAACGGCTAACGTAAGCGCCAACACAAGCGCAAACACCAACCAATCGGCCGCGGTTAAATAAGAAAGGATAGTTAGTTTGCTCTGCATCATAGTAAAAGGCCCCCGAAGGGGCCCTTTTATTTTACCAAATATAGTAAGCGGGAATCAGCAGTAGTAGCGACATAATAATTAAAATAATTTCAAGCCGCATAAACCACTTTACCCACGCCGTATAAGAAATTCCGGCCAGTGCCAATGCACCGATCGTCACAGGTGCGGTAGGCAGAATAGGATTGCCCCAACCGTCGCCGAACTGGAAAGCCAAAATGACCGTTTGGCGCGATACATTTAACAAATCGCCCAGCGGCACCATAATCGGCATAGTAAGCACGGCCTGTCCAGACCCGGAAGCCACAAAAAAATTGAGCAAGGTCTGCACGAAAAACATAGCTTGCGAAGCCACAATCGGATGCATACCGCTCAGTCCTTGTGTCATCGTGTGCAGGAAAGTATCCAATATATGTCCGTTCGTAGCAAGGATGACAATAGAGCGGGCCAGTGCCATCAAAATACAAATACCAATCATATTTTTGGAGCCGTCCAAAATGGCATCGGTTGTTTCGGTCAGCGTGAGTTTGCCAAAGTAAGCCGCGGCTACTGTAACGCCCAAAAATACAGCGGCAATTTCATTCATATACCATTGATATCTGATTACGCCGTAAAACAACAGCCCCATACCCGCAAGAAAACTTAGTAAAACCAGTTTATGCGCACGGGTAAGGTGAAAAGATTCATCTACCACCACATCATTGATAATGTTAAATTCAGCGCGCCGCGTAACGTCTAATTTGGCGGTTAAACTTTTGCTGGGGTGTTTGCGGATTTTTTCGCCATACCACGTAAAAAATCCCGCCACCACCGACGTGAAAATAAACCATACCAGCAAACGGTATTGCCAACCGGAGTACATGGGCAGTTGCGCAATCGTTTGCGCGATACCGACGGTAAAGGGATTGATAAAAGCCGAAGAAAACCCGGTAAACGCACCGATAAACGGAATAGACATACCGACTACCGTGTCATATCCCAGCGACAGCGCGAGCGGAATAAAAATAGGAATAAAAATCAGCGTTTCTTCTTCCATACCGAACAGCGCTCCGCACAGCGAAAACAGAAAAATACACGTCGGAATAAATAAAATACGCTGGCGCGGATGATGCGAAAAATAGTAACTGACTTTTTTAATTACAGTATTTATCGCACCGGTGCGTTCAATGACGGTAAACAGCATACCGACCACCAAAATAAACGCAATAATCGGCGCGCATTGGCTAAAACCTTCTATCGGGGCTTGCAGGGCTTGGCCGATGCCTTGCGGAGCGCGAGCCACTGCGTGAAAAGAATCCGCTACGGCAATCGTTTGCCCGTTTTGTTCTGTGCGGTCATATTGTCCGGGGGGGACAGTCCATGTCAACGCCGCGACGATTAACATCAGACTGAAGATTAAGAAGTACGTGTTGTAGAACTTCTTTAATACATTTTTCATTTTTTGTTTTCCTCTTTATTTTTAAGTAAAAGTTCCCCGCCGGCTCAAACAAAACAAAATGCGGCGGGAAGCAAAACGGCTTATTGCCAATGCATGAAATACGGCGGTACGAGCGCGGCAAAGGACAATAAGTACATAATAATTAATAGCGGCAATAACCACTTGAGCCATTTGGAAAAAGGAATGGCCGCAAATCCAATGGCACCCAGCGTAACCGGGTCGGTGGGGAAAATCATATTCAGCCAGCTGCCGCCCAACTGGAACGAAAGCACCATCGTTTGGCGCGTAATACCGATAAGGTCAGCTAGCGGCGCCAAAATAGGCATGGTGAGCACGGCTTTGCTGGAGCCGGACGGAATAAAGAAATCAATCACCGTTTGCAACATCATGGCCGCCCACGACGCACAAATCGGATGTAATTTAGAAATGCCTTTAGACATAAAGTCTAACAGCGTATCTAAAATTTGTCCGTTCTGCGCGATGATGACAATCGCTTGCGCAAAACATAACGTAATCGCAATAGAAGCCATACCGCGCACACCTTCAAAGAAACTGTCCGTGGCTTGGGTCATATTCAGCCCGCCGAAAATAGCGGCCGCCAACCCGATACCCAGAAACAGCGCGGCGATTTCGGTAATGTACCAGCCCTCTTGTTCCAAGTGAAACAGCGTCATAAAGTCAATTCCCGTTAGATTGTGCAAAAAGGCACACACCTGCGGTTTGAGCACGCCTAGCACCAGCATAATCATACCCAGCCCAAAGGACAGCAATACCAATTTTTGACGGCCGGTAATTTTACTGCCTTCTTCATTGATGCCCAGTTCATGGCGTTTGAGTTGGTCGTGTTCGTAGGTAATACTGCGGGTGGGATCCTTTTGGATACGGTGGGCGTAAATCATAAAATAGGTAATTACTACCGACGTACAAACTGCCCAAATCAGTACGCGGTATCCCAGACCCGAATAAAGCGGCACTTGCGCGATACCTTGCGCAATTCCGACGGTAAATGGGTTGGTAAACGCGGCGGCAAATCCCACGCCTGCACCCACAAACGGAATAGCCGTACCGATAGCGGAGTCATACCCCAGCGACAGCGCAAGCGGGATTAAAATAGGAATAAAAATCAGCGTTTCTTCGCACATACCAAACGTCGCCCCACACAAAGAAAACACTGTCAGCCCGACAGGGATAAACAGAAATTTGAACTTTGGGTTGCGACCGAAAAATTGGCTTGCTTCTTTAATGCCCGCGGTAATGGCGCCCGTTTTTTCAATGATAGCCAGCACGCCGCCGATGAGTAACAAGAACGCAATAATCAGCGCAGTATTTTCAAACCCTTGCACGGGGGCTTTGAGCACGTCAAAAAGGCCTTGCGGATTAGATGCTACAGCGTGATACGTGCCGGGTTGGACCACGGCACGGCCGTCGGTCATTACGCGGTTATACGCACCGCTGGGCACAATCCACGTCATAATAGTTACCAAGAGAATAATGGAAAAAATAATTCCCAAGGTATTGAGTTGGGGGAGTCTAAAATGCCACTTTTTCATTTCTGTTTCATTCTCCGTTTATACAAAAAAAATACGGATTTTTACCTCTGTACCACCCGGCTGTCGGCGAACCGATACCATAGGGCCCTGTAGGGTTGGTGCAATGAGAATGCACCAAAAAGTACAAAAATAAAAATCCGTCTTTTCTTTATTTTACAAAAAACGAAACTAAAAGCGAAAGTTTTTTATAAAAAAATACCCGCCTTTTACAGCGGGTATTTTAAATTGAAACGGTTTAGAAGTATAAATCCCGTTTTCCGTTTTTGATG
>JAGCKY010000182.1 GCA_017647245.1 Elusimicrobiaceae bacterium | reverse complement strand
CAAGTCAAGCCCTATTTTTGCCCAATGAAAACCCCAACCAAAACACAACAAAAAAACGCAATCTTACGTTGCGTTTTTTGTGCATTAAGCCCACCAACTGTAAAAGCCGTTACTTCCCTTCGCGCTCTTTGCGTTTCATTTCTCTCCACACGGCCAGCGCTTCTTCCGGGCTGGCGGCCTTGGCATGGTCCCCAAATACGTGCGGGTGACGGCGGTGCAATTTTTCATCCAAATAAACAATCACGTCCTCAATGGAAAACTTACCTTCTTCCTGCGCGATTTGTGCATTCATCAGCACTTGCAAAAGCACGTCACCCAGCTCCTCTTTCATGTTTTCGTCGTCGTGTTTTTGAATTGCCTCAATGAGCTCTTGGCTTTCATTTTGCAGACATTTGATTAAGCTTTCATGCGTCTGCTTTTTATCCCACGGGCAACCGTCCGGCCCGCGCAAGGTAGCCACGGTTTGCACTAACTGTTCAAATTTATTTTTCATACGCTCTCCAAAAATGCTATACCATTATTATATGAAAATAAATTTAAAACTTTTGGCAATCGGGCTGTTGATCAGCTCTTTTTTACCTTGTGTAAATGCACAAGTGACGGTCGTCAAACAAGACGGTCAAAAAATTTACTTGGACACTTCCGATTTTAACCGCACGGTTTCGGTGGGGGATTCGTTCAAAATCATTACCTCGCAGGAAAAACTGACCAACCCCAAAACCGGTAAAGACTTGGGCATGGTCAATCATTATTCCCCCGAAGGTAAAATCATAGAAGTACAACCGATGTATGCCATTGGCCAATCGCCGGACAAAACTCAATACACCCTCGGACAAGAAGCCGTTATTGAATCGGCCGCCGCCCCTGCGGTGGTAGCGCCGGCCGCCCATACTACAGCGCAACCGGCCGCCGCCGTATCCAACCGCAAAACAAAAACTTACGACGTGTTGGACCGCGAAATTATCAGCGCCGTGCAAGCTAATTTAACCGCGCAACCCGGCCCGGAAATTGCGGCGTTGGACACCAAAGGAAATTTGATTGTATACACCACGCAAGGCACCGCCCTGCAACCGCTTGCCACCCAAAAGCTTCCCTTGGGATATAAACCGGTTACTTTGTCTGCCAAGGATTTAATGGATACGGGTTATGCGCAACTTTTTGCCGTCGGTTACAATGAAAACGAACGAAAAATTTCCACTTTTGTTTATCAGGTGCAAGACGGTGCGTTTAAACAAGTCAGCGTCTTACCCTATTTCGTCAAAGAAATCGGTTGCGGCGATGACAAAAAAATCTACGCGCAAAAGCCCTTTATCTCCGGCACGCAACCCGGCAACGCTTATGAATTGGAATATGAAAAAGGTCGCTTCAAATTGGATAAAGATTCTTTCTTCACCCGTCACAATTGGCTTACGGGTATTAATCAATATGAAATCCAAAATAAGGATACCGATAATTTTATCTATACCGCCTATAACGGACGGCTGCGTATGCGCCTGGCCAACGGCAAATTTGCCGAAAGCAAAGACCTTTTCGCCACGGCCCCAAATCGTGTAAAATATAAACAAGAAATCATTTCGTTCTATCCCTCGCTGCAAGTGTACGGCCCCGAGGGCCGCGCCACCCTAGCCGGGATACAAAATACAACTAAATTTGGTTTACTCTCTGAACAATTCGGCCTATACAACGGCGGAAAAATGCATTTCTTAACGTATCAAAACGGTGCGTTTATCGTAGAAGAAACGCTGGAATTACAAGGTTTTGTATATGATACCAACTGCACCGCACAAGGTATTTTAGTACCGCAGGTATTAACCGGCGAGCAAACAATCTTGACGGAAATTTACAGGTAATTCAGGAGATCGTATGGAACAAGATAACACCATTCACGTATTAGACAAAGGATTTGTACATTTAGTGGATTTTATGGGAAGCGATAACCGTGTGGTCAGCGCCGCGCGTGTGTCTTTTGGCGGAACTTCTAAAGGCGAAGAGCGCGATAAAGGCCTGATCAAATATCTCTTGGAACACCAACATCACACCCCCTTTGAACATTGCTATTTCCAGTTTCATATTTGCTGTCCGATTTATGTGGCCCGCCAATGGATGCGCCACCGCTGGGGCTCTTATAATGAAATCAGCGCGCGCTATACGCAAGTAAAAGACGAATTTTACATCCCGCAAACTTTCCGCGGACAAGACGTGAAAAATCGCCAAGGATCTGTGGCGGCCGATTTTGACAACGACGCTTTGCGCAAACTCTATGAAGAAAGTGTAGAGGCCTCTTTCGCCGCTTATAATAAATTGATTGAATCGGGTGTCGCGCGCGAAATGGCTCGCGGGGTACTGCCCGTATGCCAATACACGCAATTTTATTGGAGTGTCAATGCGCGCAGCTTGCTGAACTTTTTGCAACTTCGTACCGACGGACACGCCCAATACGAAATTCGCGTGTATGCCGACGCCATTGCCCAGATTTTCAAAGAAAAAATGCCGTGGTCGTGGGAAGCATTTGAAGCGCTCAATAAAAAATTACCCTTGACCGCCGCTTAATTCCCGGAGAAAACGCCATGAGAGTTCTCGGCATTATCATGGCGGGTGGCAAAGGCGAGCGCCTCTACCCGCTGACCAAAGACCGCTCTAAACCCTCTGTACCATTCGGCGGAAAATACCGCATCGTGGATTTTGTTTTGTCCAATTTTGTCAACTCCGGTATTTTCTCCTCGTATGTGCTGGTGCAGTATTTATCGCAAAGTTTAATTGAGTATTTGCGCACCACGTGGCGTACCGAGGGTTTGATTTCCGACCACTTTTTAACTTGCGTACCGCCGCAAATGCGCATGGGCGAAATTTGGTACCGCGGCACAGCTGAT
>JAGCKY010000181.1 GCA_017647245.1 Elusimicrobiaceae bacterium | reverse complement strand
AATACCAAGGTCCGCTTCCATGTCTAAATCTAAGTCCAACATATCTTCGGGGTAACCCGTTTTTTCAGATACGGTGGCTAAAATTTCTTTGGTGACATCTGCTTCGTTTAAACTCGGCAACGCCGCTTTCGGCGCAGGAGTTGCCACAGTCGCGGGTGCAGAAGTTACAACCGGAGCGGGCGCAGGTTGCGCCGCAGGTGCAACGGCCGGTTTAGCATGCACGGTTTTCACTTTATCTACAAATGCTTGTGAACCTTCCATAACCAGCGACGGTTTCACCCCGTGTTGATAATTGTCTTTGACGCGCAACGTGTTTTGTACCACTTCCAATACCGGGTTTTGCTGACCGGAAATTTCTTTGAGCCATGCCGTATGTTTGGTTTCATCAAACACACGCGGCTCACCCACCTGCCACATCTTTTCTAATAAAGTCATGCCGATTTGAGAACCAAATCCCGCCGCTAGACGCAAGGCGTATTTGAAATTGTAATGCCCGCCTTTACTGAGCGTAATGCCTTCCAATTCCGGGTCGGCCTCTTTGAAATTGGCAATCGGCGGCACAAGCCCCGTGCTCAAACAACGCACCGCAATCACATCTTCCAATCCGGCGCCCATAGAGTGTCCCGTAAAACCTTTGGTATTGCTCACGATAATAGAACTGACATCTTTGCCAAAGGTAGATTTCAAGGCATACGCTTCGGCGCTGGCAGAGCCGCCGCGCGCGGGCGTGTACGTTTCATGCGAAATGAAAACGAGTTGCTTGGCAATATCACTGCGGTTTAAGCCGTAAGTTTTTTCCGCGGTAGTGACCAAGCGGTTCATTACTTGCGCCACGTGTCCGACGTCCAAGCGGGTTACATGGAAACCGCTATTGGCAATTTCGGTAGACAACAGTTTGGCAAGCGGTTTCATACCGCGTTTAGCGGCTTCTGTTTCATCTTCTACTACCAAAGATACCGCACCCATACCGACAATCATACCGTTGCGGCGGCGGTCAAAAGGCAACGCCGCTTTGGTAACATCTCCTTCGGTAGTTGCCGCGCCCGACGCCAGAAACGCCGTCAAAATCCATTCGGACACATTATCATTGGTAATATCATCTGCACCAATGACAATGACGCGTTTACAGCGGCCCAACTTAATCCAGTCTTGCGCCAAGGATACCGCTTGCGCCGTAGACGCACAGGCAGAGCTCATAGCCAGTGCGGGTCCGCGGGCGCGAATCCATTGGCAGAAGTGACAATGCGCAATGATAATAGTTTTTAAGATAAATTCGGAAGTAAACGCTTCGGGCTCAATTTCTTTTTCCTTGAAATTGGCATTGTACCAGCTTTCAATTTCCGCTTTCAAAGCCGGGTCAGAAATTTGCGCAATAAACTTATCACAAAACGCGCGTACTTCTTTGGCGGTTTTATTATTGAGTAGACCCGTAACGCGCTTGGTTAAATCGCCCATCATACTGTTGGCTACCGGGAAAGCAGAGGTAAAAATCACACCTGTTTCGTCAATCATTTCCGCAGGCAGACCCCAGCGGTCCGGCAAATAACCGCCCGTGGAGGTGGGCTTGTAATAAAGCACCAACGGAATGCCCGCATCTTTTAAGGCCAACATACCCGCCGCAATGGCCAGTTGGAAACTGCGGTCCATGGAACGCACCCATTTGGCGGGCAAGCCAAATTCTTTTTCTACATCAAACGCGCCGCTTTTGGCATAAAGTTTAATGGCTTGGCTGGGTGAAGTCAAGCGTTCAAAATGATGATTACCGTCGGGAGATTTGACTACAAATTCCACGTGTTTATCAATTTGTTTTTGCTGTACGTCGGAAGGCACGGGCTCAATCATATTGCGCCCGGATAAAATTTCGTCCAGTACCCCCTCGCGAAATACGCGCTCCCAGCTGGCCGGACCACCGGCGGCAATACCGCTAATGACTACATTTTTCTGCATAGAATTAATTTCTCCTTGAGGCAAGGATTGCTCCTGCGCTTGCACAGGCGTTTGGGTCGCAGCGGGTGCGGTAGCAGGTGGATTGACCCAGTTCACAAAAGCGGGGTTATAAGTAGAACTATCCCCATAAATATCGGTACCTTTCCAGTCAATGCCAATACCCGCCGAAGTTAAATTGGCAAACAAGTCATTGAACTCCACAATGCCGCCCTTTTTGGGGTGATTGGAAGCCAACACTTTAATATCCTTCTTATCTGATAAAGTATTAGTAGCCAAAGCGGCCAAAACCCGTTTCGGACCACATTCCACAAATAAACGTACGCCGGATTCGTAGGTAGTACGCAATTGTTTCATCCACTCCACCGAGTGCGAAATTTGCGTAACGAGTAAATCTTTAATTTTCTCCGGGTCTTGCGGATAAAATTCCGCCGTTACGTTAGTGGTAATCGGCATTTTGGGCGAGTGAAATTCCAACGTGTCTAAAAAGGCGCGGTACTGCGGCATGGCCGGTTTAACAATATCGGAGTGGAACGCGTGCGAAACCGGGATTTGCACCGCTTGTATGCCCATTTCCGTAAACATTTTAATGGCATCATCTACCGATTTACTCGCTCCTGCAATAACGGTTTGCGTGGGGCAATTTTTGTTCGCCACCGCTACATAACCGCTGATGCGTTTGAGTTCCGGCTCTACGGTTTCCGTCGGCGCGGCTACAGACGCCATTTTACCGTTATCTTCCACGCGGATTTCGGACATCACTTTGCCGCGGGTGCAAACTGCTTTCAAACCATTTTCAAAATCAAATACCCCGGCCGCTACTGCCGCGGCATATTCGCCCAAGCTGTGCCCCATCACCACATCAGGTTTGAGTCCGAATTGGGACAGCAAACGCATCATGGCAATATCGGCGGTCAGCATAGCGGGCTGGGTCATTTCGGTTTTCTTAATGGCGGCCTCGCGCTCAATGATTTGTTCTTTGGTTTCGCCGGGTTTACTCCACAAAGTTTCCGTCAACGTTTCGCCGATGATGTTCATTAGGTGGCGGTCCGCTTCCATAAAGGTATCCATAACGATTTTATATTTGGAAGCCAAATCTTTCATCATGTCCACATATTGTGAGCCCTGACCCGGGAACATAAAACACACTTTGGGTTTAATGTTGCTGGGCATAAACGGATAAATGCCTTTCATTTTCAGGTACAAAGATTCCTGCGCCCACACGTCCTGCGTGCCGGCAATTTTGCTGAAGTACTCAATTTTTTCTTTGAGTTTGGCCGGATTTTCTACGTTAATGGAAACCGCAAATTTATGCGGACTTTGAATATGATTTTGATAAGAAATTTTAGGCAGATAGGCCGGGTCGGACTGGATAGCCAGCACGGCTTTGCCTAATTCATTAAATAAATCCTGTTTGGTATCGGCCGAAAAGGTAAGCATATCGCTTTGAATTTTCTCTCCGGGGACCAGTAGTGTATAATCAGTTGCGTTCATCGTTGTTTGCTCCTTAACAGGGTTAGAAATCGGGGTTTGTGCTGTTTGCGCGGCGGACTCTTTTTTAAGTAGACCGTCGTTCATTTCTTCCAAAGCCACGTGGAAATTCGTTCCGCCAAAACCAAAGGCGGACACATTGGCACGGCGCACTTTGTCCGTGTTCCACGGCTCGGCCTTGGTAATGACACGGAAGGGGCTCGTGGCCCAATCTACTGTCGGGTTTGGTGTTTCAAAATTGACAGACGGCGGCAATACTTTATGGTAAATGGCGAGCGATGTTTTAATCAGTGACGCAATACCCGCCGCCGCTTTGGCGTGGCCGATTTGGCTCTTGACACTGCCCAGCCCAATCGTACCGGGTTTGGCATACGGCGCAAAAATGTCATACAAGGCATTGAGCTCCACCGCATCGCCCACGCGGGTGCTGGTACCGTGCGCTTCAATAAGCCCCACGTCACCCGGCGTGTAATCTAATTGCTCAAAGGTTTTTTCTACGGCAATTTTTTGTCCTT
>JAGCKY010000180.1 GCA_017647245.1 Elusimicrobiaceae bacterium | reverse complement strand
ATGAACCGGTCTGATACTCCGTACCTTCATTGCCTGCCAATGCCTGACACAAAAATTTTGCTTTTTTGTTTGCGTAACAATATCTCGTCTTCAACTTTAAAAAAAGAGCATATTGATGATAGTATTTTGTGCCAGTGGTCTGACATGAAATATAGGCGGTTATTTCATCAATGTGACTTGCCACGCAGTACAGACCTTTTATCTTATAATTATTAGCGACCGAATCAAAAACAAAAGGATATCCTGTATCTAATTCGTCCAGCTGTGCGGTATAAGTTCCGTTTGCCAAATAATATTCTTTCTCGGCCTTATATACTTTATTTATTATCGAAAATAATTCCGCGGATTTTACTTTCATTATCGCCCGCTCATATTGCGGCAAAGCTATTGCCACCAAAATACCAATGATTAAAACCACTACTAATAGCTCTATTAGCGTAAATGCACGATTTTTCATAATTACTGTCTCCTGTCGTCCTGAGGTGTTGTTGCTCAGGACCTATTTGTTCTTTTAAATAAGGCTGAGGTGCTGAGCAAAAACGCCTCAGCACGACATTTTATTTACAACCCACTACCCTCGTATTGTACCAAAAAAAAAAAACAAGTCAAGGGGTACTTTTACCACAAACAAACGGCCCAAAAAGAAAATTATTTATAAATAAGGTTTTACTACCGCGGGGTCTTCCATGCAGATATACACGTGCGTGTGCGGAAATAGTTTGCGAAGCAGTGGCACAAAATACGCGTACACTTCTTCGCGCAGAGCTTGCGGGTAGCGCATCTTGCCATCAAATTCCAGCAGAAATTCACCGTCTAAAATCGTATTTTCGGGAAAACGGTTTTCCACCGCTTTTTTAAGCTCACGCGAAAAACGTAGCAGCCCCACGCTAATCCACGCCACTTTGTCTACAGACACAGACTGTGCAATTTGCTGCGCCGCCTGCGTGTAAGCCTCTTTCCAACCGTCAAACGGTACGACCGGGTCAAAGTGAAAACCCAATCGGTATCCCGCGCGCGCAACCTCTGCCGCTGCCTGCAGGCGCGCCGTTAAATCCGGCGTAAAATGTTCCACTTGTTCAATAAATTGCGGTGCATTGACCGACCAACTGACCACCACATTTTCCGCCCCGCCCGCGCGCAAAAGGCCGTCAATGCACGTGCTTGTGGTTTTAAATTCAAATTGCAAATGCGCCCGCGCACGAAAAAACGGCACAATATCTTGCGTGTACCGCGTCAGCTCGTCAAACACCAAAGAATCGGTAAATTCCCCACTGCCGATACGCGGGCGGTCAAACGGTCCTTTGCGCCAGTTTACACCGTCTATTTTTGTCAAAAAATCTTGCACATTGGCGGGCAGTAAAATCGCATGTAAATTTTGATATTGCTGCAAGAAACAATACTCGCATTCAAAACGGCAACCAAACCCCAAATTAATCAAATTATACCCGCAACACGCGCTACCCTGCGAGCACGGACAAGGTTTGACAAAATCGTATTGCTCCTTATGAATAAGCAGCGTTTCCGTGCGGCGCGAAAAATTTTCACTGCCGACCAGTTGCTTTTTTTCAATAATTTCAAAATGTGCTTTGGGAAACATTTGCCGCGCCCGCGCCGCCAGCGGCGTGTCCTGCACGGCAGACTCTATGTAAACTTGCTTGGGATAAAAAGGCCGCACGGTCAAATCGGCGCGCTGTGACGGGTCAAGTTCCAATTTCGGCAGATAAAACGCGTTTTTCGGCGCGATGCCAAATGCACGCGGATAGCGTTTTTGCAAAAGGATTTTTTTGGCGCGCTCAAAATTTAAATTTTTTTCAGTGGGCAAAATTTCGGGCGGCGTTTTTTTATCGCGCTTGGCAATTTCGTAAATAAGCCGCGTCAGCTCGCGCTGTTTGTTCACGCCGAGCCCGGGCAAAATTTCAGATAAATAATTTTCTATTTCTTTGACGTACACCATAAAAAATCCATTTCTTTTTCACTTAAACTTACTTTCAAAGCGCGGATATTTTCTTGCACCTGCGCGGCGTTACGCGCCCCCGCGAGCACACCGCTTACGCCGGGAATTTGCAATACTGCGGCCAAGGCCACCGCCGCGGGCGGCACTTGTTTTTGCGCGGCAATTTCCTGCACGCGCGCGGCTACCGATGCGGCGCGGTTAAAATCTTCCCCAAAGTAATACTTGTAAAAATACCGCCGCGCATCACATTTGCGCAAGTTGGGCATTTGTTTGTATTTGCCGCTTAAAATCCCGCCGCCCATCGCGCCGTACGCCCAAAAAGAAATGCCGCGCGCGGCGCAAAACTGCGCCAGTTTACGCGCCGCACCGTCCAAAACGCACAGCCGCGCCTGCACGCTTTGTATCGGTGCAATTTCGCAAGCGACTTGCAGTTGTTGCACGGAAAAATTACATACCCCGATGGCGCGGATTTTGCCTTGCTCCTGCAAACGCAACAATGCACCCAAACTGTCCGCAAGCGGCACTTTCGGGTCGGGCCAATGAATTTGGTATAAATCTATGTAGTCAGTTTGTAAACGGCGCAGGGAATTTTCGCACTCTTTTACAATACTTACCGGACGCAAATCATGGTCGGGCCGTCCGCCGTCAAGCGAAATGCCGCACTTGGTGGCCAACAAAACTTGTATGCGGCGATTTTTTACAGCGCGGCCCACGCGCTCCTCCGACACACCCGCCCCGTAAATCGGCGCGGTATCTATTAAATTTATTGCGTTATCCAATGCCGCCTGCAGTGTGTTTTGCGCATCACTTTCGGAAGTTTCCCCCCAATCATTCCCGCCGCCAAGCGCCCATGTGCCCAATGCCACGCGCGTGGCATTTTGCAAAGCGGGAAAAGATGGCACGCGGCACTCTGCCATATTAAGCTTTAGGTAAGTCCGCGCCCATCGCGCCACCCATGGCTTGTGCGGCCATAGCTTGGCTGTCGCGAATGGCTTTATTGATTACGGCGGTCAGTTCTTCGCCGATTTTTTCACGCGGAAAATCTTTGTAAAGTTCCGAAACGGTTACCTCTTTTACTTCCTGCGAGCCCGAAATCGTAATTTCAAAAATGTGACTTGGGCTGCTGGCCTTGATGACCATATTGTCCAAGCGTTTTTTGATTTCCGTGATTTGATTTTTCAATGCCCACAAATCTTTAAGTTGTCCGAGTTTATCAAACATAAATTCCTCCAGTTCTTTTTTTAAATTTTACTAATTTAGCAAGCGTCTTCGCCGATTTATAATTTGATTAGTGTACTGGTACGCACGAACACCACCGCCGTTTGCACCCGCGCGGCGGGATATAATTTTTGCGCGGCTTGCAGGTATACTGCCAACTGCGGCGCATACTTTTGCGCGGCTTGTTTTTCCGTTCCGGGCGTAACTTGGTCCGTCTTATAATCAAGCACCCACACCGTGCCTTGTTCATCGCGTGCCAACAAGTCCATCACCCCGCTGACTACACCTTGCGCCGTCTTTAATGAAAACGGCATTTCCGCACCGATGGATTGCCACGCGGCTATTTTTTGCCATGTTTCGGATTTATAAAAAGCTGCCAACAAAGCATGTCCCTGTTCATAAATCGTACTAGCGAACTGCAAGTTATCGTCCATGGTATCTTGCGTGCCCTGCATTTTAAGCGCCAACGCCCCGTGCACCCAACTGCCCAGTTGCAAGGCCTCTTCATTTTCCGCGGTATTATTCTCTACCAAAGCCGAAGGCGATAACAGCGCCGGCATTTGCTGATACTGTGCATATTGCGCGGCGCGTTTTTCATACGCGCCCCGCCATGCACTCAAATCCCATTGATTTTTTCCCTGCGAAATATGCGGCGCGGATTTATAGATAAATTTTTCCGGCTCTACGTAATTTATGTACCGCACCGCTAATCCACATGCACCCACTTGCGCCGGGTTTTCTTGCACCGGTGCAAACACCCCCGCCCGCGCGAACATACCTGCCATAGACGTATCTTCGGCTTTGCGATTGCCTACCAGTAAAAGTTTTTCTTTGGCACGCGTTAGCGCCACATACAAAACGCGGACCTCTTCACAGCGGCTGTGTTCCTTTTCTTCTTCTTCCAGCCACGCCAAATTAATATCGGCATATTTGCCCGCGCGAAAGCCGTGCAAATTATATTTCCACGAATATAAATGACGGTCGCGCGTGGCGGCATTATTGGTATCTTTTTTAGAAATATCCACTAAAATCACAACGGGAAATTCCAGCCCTTTGGACTTATGCACCGTCATCACGCCAACCGCATCATCTCCTTCCCCTTCCGGCAATGCAGTCAAACGGCCAAGCTCTTGCTCCATCAGTTCCTGCACGCGCGTTAAAAACTGGCCCAAAGTTGTCGGCGTGGAGAGCGAATATCCCTCCGCCAATGTTACCAAGCGTTGCAAATTTTCTATACTGCGCTCACCGTCGTAAGCCACGGCACAGGATTCGGCTAAAAAAGTTTCCTGCAAAATCTCGCGTAGCAACAAACGTAGCGGTTCACGCCCGGCCCGTGCAGCCAAACGGCGCAACTGAACAAAAATCCATTCCAGTTTTTCCTCGCTACTGGTTTGGCGCAAATCCAATTCCCCGCGCTTACCGGCCTGATAAATTTCCTCATCAGTTAGTCCCCCCAACGGACTGCGCAATACACCCACCAATGAAATTTTATCTTGCGGATCTTGCAATACGCGTAACATATTTAAAAAATCGGACACTTCTTGTCGGCGGTAAAAATCTTTATCTTCTTCAATTGCAAAAGCAATACCCGCGCGACGCAATGCGTCCGTATACGGCCACAGCGTGGTAGCCGCACGCGATAAAATCACAATATCTTTATACGTCAGCAAACGGCCGTCTTTGAGTTTTAGTTTACCGACATTTTGTTTAATCCAATTCGCCACCTGCTCGGCCTGATTGTGGCGATAGTCATCTGCAAGCGCGGTCACACTCGGCGCAGAAATTAATATCATTTCGGTGGAAACAGTAGCGGCGGGTTTATCCGTAAAAATGGGTTCATAAGCCGGTTGGAAAGCGGGTT
>JAGCKY010000179.1 GCA_017647245.1 Elusimicrobiaceae bacterium | reverse complement strand
GCGCGTGCTCTTAAGTGTGGACTATTCGCAAATTGATTTGCGCGTACTAGCGCACGAAAGCCAAGACCCGGTACTGGTGCAGGCATTTTTGGACGGGGGGGATATTCACACGCAAACGGCCGCGCAAATTTTTAATGTAATGCCCATGATGGTGACTTCCGAAATGCGTACTGGCGCAAAGGCCGTAAATTTTGGTATCATTTATGGACAGGGACCGCTAGGTCTCTCGCAAAGTTTGAACATCTCTCTGCGGCAAGCCAAAGAATATATAGACAATTATTTTCGTAACTTTCAAGGAGTACGCCGTTGGATTGATGAGCAAGTAGCTTTAGCGCGGCAAAACGGTTTTGTCAAAACGATGTTTGGGCATATCCGGTATTTACCCGAGTTTAATATGGGCGTAGGAAAAATGGCATCCTTTGCCCAGCGTGCCGCGATTAATACCATTGTGCAAGGCGGGTCGGCCGATATTATTAAAAAAGCCATGGTGGATATTTTCCGCAATCTGCAAGGCACCCCCGTAAAAATGATTATGCAGGTGCACGATGAACTGATTTTTGAAGTGCCGGAAACACAATTAAACGAATATGCCGCGTCCATTATAACGCAAATGCAAAACGCGGTAAAATTACGGGTACCGTTGGTAGCCAGCGCCAAAGCCGGAGCCAATTGGTACGAACTGAAAAAATTAGCGTAATCTTCCATGAATTTGAAAACCCGGAACAAAGTAACGCTCGGTCTGACAGGCGGCATTTTATGCGGTAAAAGTACCGCGCTGTGTGCGTGGAAAAAAGCAGGCGCTTTTGTGCTTTCTTGCGATGAACTGCTGCGTGAAATTTCTGCTCGCCCGTCGGTGCAAAAGAAAATTACGGCTGCTTTAGGCACCACGGAGCGTACGGAACTGGCGCGGATTGTTTTTAACCGTGCGGCGGCGCGGCGTAAACTGGAAAAAATGTTGCATCCTGTGTTATTTACGGAAATTCAAAAGCGTTTGCGCAGTGCCAAACAAATCGTGCGGGTGGTGGAAGCGCCGATTTTGTTTGAAGCAGGTTGGGGAAAATTTTTTGATTTAACGGTAGCATTAGTGACGCCGCAAAAATTACTCGCGGCGCGTGCTAAAAAGCGCGGTATCGGTAAGACGGATTTAGCGGCGCGCCGGCGTGCGCAGCTATCGCAAGAGCAAAAAGCCGCGCGCGCAGACATTTGCATTTTAAATGACAAAACAGAAAAAGATTTAAGTAAGAAAATTGTTTCACTACATCAGGCACTTGTAAAAATTTACAACGTAAAATAAGGAGAAATCATGCCAGAAAAAGAGCAGGAAAAACAAGCCAAAACTTCTGCCAAAACAGAAGCGAAGGCCGAAAAAGTTGAAAAAGCCGAAACGAAAGTGGAAGCAAAAGAAGAAACAAAAACGGACGCGAAACCCGCCGTCCGCCCGGAGCAAAACCGCCCGTACCGTCCGCAACGTCACGTCATGCAAAAGACAGGTAATGCCTCTGCTCCCTATGCCGTACAACCCGCCCAACGCCAGCCCAACGGCGCTAAACCCATGGACGCGCGCGAACTCAATAAACTGAGCATTGCCGAACTAACCAAACTGGCTGTCAATTATAACATTGAAGATATTTCGGGTCTACGCAAAGCGGCGCTGATTGGCAAAATCATTGCCATTCAAGCCAAGCAAAACGGCTCTGTCTACGGCGGCGGTGTGTTGGAAATTCTGCCGGACGGATTTGGATTTTTGCGTTCGGTGGAAAACAATTATTTGGCCGGGCCGGAAGATATTTATGTGTCGCCCTCGCAAATTAAACGCTTTGGCCTGCGTAAAGGCGATACCATTGAGGGTTTAATCCGCCCGCCCAAAGAAGGCGAACGCTTTTTTGCCATGTTGCAAGTGCAAAAAGTAAACGGGTTGGAATCAGCCAACATTTACAACCGCCCGTTGTTTGAAAATTTGACTCCTTTGCACCCGAACGAGCGTTTTAATTTGGAAATTGATAAAAATTCGCTCACGCAACGGGTCATTGATTTGATGTCGCCTATCGGTAAAGGCCAGCGCGCTTTGATTGTGGCCGCGCCGAAAACCGGTAAGACGATGATTATGCAAGCCATTGCGCACTCTTTGGAAGCCAATCATAAAGACACGGTGCTGATGGTGCTACTCATTGATGAGCGCCCCGAAGAAGTAACCGATATGGCGCGCAGTGTCAAAGGCGAAGTGGTGGCCTCTACGTTTGATGAGCCGGCCGAGCGCCATGTGCAAGTGGCCGAAATGGTCATTGAAAAAGCCAAACGCTTGGCTGAAATGGGCAAAGATGTAGTGATTTTGCTAGACTCCATTACCCGTTTGGCGCGTGCGTATAATACGGTGGCGCCGTCGTCGGGCCGCGTGCTGACCGGCGGCTTGGAAGCGACTTCTTTGCATAAGCCAAAACGCTTTTTGGGTGCGGCGCGCAAATTGGAAGAAGGCGGCTCTTTGACTATTATCGCCAGTGCGCTCGTGGAAACGGGTAGCCGCATGGACGAAGTTATTTTTGAGGAGTTTAAAGGAACGGGCAACAGCGAGCTGTGCTTGGACCGCAAACTGTCCGAGCGGCGCATTTTCCCGGCGGTGGATATCAATCGCAGTTCCACGCGTAAGGAAAATCTCTTGCTGACCGAGGACGAGCTCAACAAAATGTGGATTATCCGCAAGGTGCTGGCTCCCTTGAGCAGTGTGGACGCAATGACCTTATTGTTAGACAAATTATCATCTACCAAGTCCAACAAAGACTTCTTAAAACAAATGGAAGTCAATGCGTTCTAACCGATAAAACCTTATTTTACGTGGCGGGGCAGATTGAAATCTGCCCCGCTTTTTATGTAAAAATAGTAGAATTTATGAGGTGCATTTTTACAGATGTTTAATCTTGGGAGATATACTGTGAAAAAAGCTTTTACGCTGATTGAACTGTTGGTGGTAGTGTTGATTATCGGCATTTTGGCAGCCATTGCGTTGCCGCAGTATCGCGTGGCAGTTAAAAAAGCAAAAATGACCGAATACATGAACATGGTAAAAGCAATCCGCGATGCAGAAGAAGTCCATTATTTGGCTAATGGTTATTACACCAATGATTTAGAATCGCTGGATGTTTCCACTCCGAGTAAAGGAAATTGTGAATTCAAAGAAGATACTTATTGCTCGGTGTATGAATGCGGGGATGATTGGTACGGGGTATGTAATGACGGAGCCAATGCGCAAGCGGGCACGAAAGAGTGGCATGAATATAAATTGAGATATTTACACGTGCTTCGGGATTGGGAGCACAGCAGTACGACGTACCACAAAGGCGATGTAATTTGCATGGCAATAGGCGAAGTAGAACACAAAGTGTGCAAATCAATAGGGGGAGAAGGAGCTATCCCCAGCAATACAAATACGGAAAAATGGTATTTGGTTAAGTAATTTATTTGTTTGGATTTTTGATAAAAACCCCGGTATTGACCGGGGTTTTTTATGGCGTTTTTGCGGGCCGAAAATACCCCTTGACTTGTTTTTTTTTTTTGGTACAATACGGGGGTAGTGAGTATTTTTAAAGTCGTCATTGCGGGCGTGGACCCGCAATCCAGCGCCGTTTATAGAGTTGTTTTTCCTTTATGAACAACGCTGGATCCCGGATCCATGTCCGGGATGACGGATTAAAGGAGCAAGAATTATGAACAAAAGAGCATTTACGCTAATAGAGCTGTTAGTGGTTGTTTTAATTATAGGTATCTTGGCGGCCATTGCTTTGCCGCAATACGAGGCGGCTGTATTAAAAACACGTTTCACAACGATGATTCCTTTATTGCGTGCCATTAAAGATGCACAAGAGCGCTATTATCTGGCTAATAATGAATATACGGTTAGTCTATTTAATTTGGATATCGGTTTGCCGGCGGATTGTCAGCCAACATCTTCGAGTAGCACAAACATGTTTAAGTGCGGTACAGATTGGTATCTGGATAATGCGGCTGGAAACGGAAAAGCCAGCGGTGATATCAGTGCCAGCTATTGCCCGGACCATAATAGTGGCTATAGTTCTTGTCTAGAAAACAGATTAGCAGGTATTAAATTTTATTATGATCATCATGCGCAGTATGCGGGGCAAAAAAGATGTATGGTCGGGACTAACGGCGGCGCAAAAGGACAAAAATTGTGCAAAACCTTTGATGGTTGGAAAGATAATTAAAAAACACCCCGCTAATTTTGGCGGGGATTTTTTCAAAATCACTTTGCCAATTTCTGCAAGACTTTTACTTTGTCCGTTTCTTCCCATGGGAAAGCGCGACGGCCGAAATGTCCGTATGCGGCGGTGTGCAAATAAATCGGATTGCGCAATTTAAAATGCTCAATAATCCCTTTGGGCGTAAGCGGGAAAACCTTGCGGGCAATTCTCGCCAATTCTTGGTCGGAAATTTTACCTGTACCGTCGGTATCTACATAAAAACCGACCGGCTCG
>JAGCKY010000178.1 GCA_017647245.1 Elusimicrobiaceae bacterium | reverse complement strand
TCCTCATCTAAACAAGTCGGGAAAGAAACGCCGTATTTTTCTTTAATTTCTTTGGCATTTTGGCGCGAAGTGTGTAACAAACGCGACAAATCACTCGTAATCAAATCACATCCGTACGGGATATCGCGCGAGAAACGCAAAATGCCTTCCACATAAATTCCCACAGACATTGTTTCGCCGCCAAAATCAATAATCATCGCGCCGATGTCTTTTTCTTCCGGCGTGAGTACAGAGTCACCCAACGGCACCAGTCCGTAAAAAATCTTGTCAATTTTGTAGCCCGGGCGTTGGATAGCTTTGGCTAAATTGTTGAGATGAGCCGACGAGCCGGTAGTAATATGCACGTCCACTTCCAACAGAGCCCCCTCCATACCTTCCGGGTTGGGAAAACCGCGCACGCCATCTACAGAAAAACCTTGCGGAAAAACATTTACAAATTCTTTATCACTTTTGATAGAGGCCGATTTAGCATTTTCTACCGCCAAATTCATATCTTCTTGGGTGATTTCATTATCCATGCGGGAAATGTTATACGTACCATGGCTGGAAAAAGATTCCAAGTGTGACCCGCGCACGCCGACAAATAAGCGGCTGATATCTTTGTTCACATCTTGTTCAATACTCTCCATCAAGCGCGATACGGCAGCAGAGGTTTCCCGTATATCGGCCACGACTCCACCGCGCACGCCTTTACACGGCACGCTACGTCCGGTTAAAACTTGTAAAGTGTTGGTGTTTGCATCATGTGCGGCTGCTACCGCGGTTAGTTTTCCACTGCCTACATCTAATCCCACTACGATATTTGTCTTTGCCATAAATCACCTTAAAAGAAAGCCCTATCTATATTATAAAAATTAATGGGCCTTCTGTCTTAAAAAAACTTTGCCTTCGTCAAAATACGTAAAATCTAACAGGTACGTTTCCGGCGCATTGACAGGCAAATGCCCGGTAATCTGCGCCGCGCGCCGCGCCTTTTGGCGTAGTTGTTTGGCCGGGCCGAAATCTATTACATGCTCACCGGGCAAATACATTTTGACCGTATCATTTTCTAAATTAAATTGCACGCGCGTAAAAGCCAACTGTTTTTTCAGTTTGAGTGCGCTTTGGATTAAATCCACATATTCTTGACCCAATTGCGTCGGTACAGTACCCACCAATTCTACCAAAGGAACATTTTGCGCGGCCGGGTGCGGGTCCGTATAAATAGTACCGTCTTCGTCTAATAATTTTTCTTGATTATCTTGAATAAACTTGGCTACGGCCGCGCGTGGGCTGACATTGATTTTGAGCGTACTTGAGAGAAGACCGCGCTTGACACTGATGTGTTTAAGCTGTGGATAGCGCGTGGTCAGTTGGCTTTGCAACGTAACGGCATCTTGCACGGAAAAAGGTTTATTTAAATACGTTTGTCCGGCGGCTTGTAATTCCCCCGCCAGTTCCGCAGGTGCACCGCTGACGGATACTTTTTCGGCGGTCCACTTGCCCGCTTGGGAAAGTTGCCACGCTTGATACGCTTTAGTAGCCAACACATAACCGCCGTAGCAAAGCCCGACGAAAATTATAAACAGTAAAATGGGTTTTAAAATAGAGAGAGGTTTATTTTTTCGGACACGTTTTTTTCTGCCCAAGGAAGAATAAGAAGGACGGTAATAGTCAGTTCTTTTCATGCTTCTATCCGAAAAAAATAAAATGGGCGGAAAGGGAGTTGAACCCTTAAGGACTTTCGTCCACACGGTCCTGAGCCGTGCGCGTCTGCCATTCCGCCACCCGCCCATCTGATATATATTGTAGAAAATTACGTAGGAATTTGACAAGAGAAATTCAAAACCGAATGGAATTTTTAAAGCTCTTTTCCATTTCGCGGTTTAAGTCTTTTTTCTTTAAGCTTTCGCGCTTGTCGTACAAATGTTTCCCTTTGGCCAGCGCGATTTTTACTTTGGCCCAACCGTTTTTAAAATAAATCTCAAGCGGCACGAGTGTTTGGCCCTTGATTTCCGCCCCCGCTTGCAGTTTGCGGATTTCGCGCTTATTCAAAAGTAAATCGCGCGCGCGGGTGGGGTCCGGCTCGGAAAGTGAATTAAATTTATACGGTTTGACGTACATATTTTGGAGCACCGCATGTCCGTTTTCGGCACGCACAAAAGCGCCGTCCAAGCTGACCTCTTTTTGCCGAATGGATTTTACCTCCGCGCCGAGCAAAGAGATTCCCGCCTCAAACGTTTCCAAAATAAAATAATCGTGGTACGCTTTACGGTTCGTGCACACGACTAACACGGCCTCTTTTTTTGCCATGGATATATTGTAGCAAAATTGCCGCCGCGCCGCGTGCTACCCAAACGCAAAAAGCCCCGGCATAACCGGGGCTTTTACACTATATAAAATTTATTTCACCACTAAGACCGAGCGGCCGTCTTTTTGCTCCGCGTACGGGTCGGGCTGTTGTTTGCCGTCAATCACAAACAAGTATTTATATGTGCCCGGCGCAATTGCCAATGTGGTTTCCCACACGCCGTTCTTTTGGGTCATGGCGCGCGGTTTAGACATGGTAAATCCGCTCACTACTGCCGCTTCTTTGGCGTTGCCAAAATAGCGGAAAGTTACTTGGCGGTATTTGCTCTTGGGATTTATTTTTACGAGTACGCTTTCTTTTTTCTCTGCAGTTACGGGCTTGGGAGCAGGGGCGGCTTTTTCCGCCGCAGGTGTTTTAACTTCTGCTTTTGCCTCTTCTTTAGCTGCCTCTTTTACCAGTTCCATCACCGTGGACGGCGCGGCCACTTCTTCCACCGGCATAGCAGCAATAGAGGGCTCTTTTTTGACCGGTTCGCCCGCCGCGGCAGTTTCATCTTCCACCACAATGGTTTCTTCTACCGTTAAAGTCGGGGCCGGTTGTATCGTGGGCGCAAACAATTTGGCAGACAGGTTTTTATATAGGAAAAAGCCAAACACGCACAACAGCACCACATCTATAATAATCAAAAACAGCCACACATCTTTATTATTAGTAGACGCGGGAGCAACGGCTTCAAATTCGGCCATGTCGGTTGAATCTTGTTCTTCTTCCAGTTCTTGTTCTTTTTCTTCGTCTGCCATAAAGGGCCTCTGAAAAGCGGGCGAAGGGAATCGAACCCTCGTCTAGAGCTTGGGAAGCTCCCATTCTACCATTGAACCACGCCCGCACAAGTTAACGCCGTTACTATTATAGCAATTCTAATTTATTTACGCACGACTCTTTGTTGCCGTCTTTGTCCCAAAATGTTGACGGACATACTGCTGTGCACCGGCCTTGTCATGCACGTTTCCTTCCACTTGTGCAACCGACAGCGCTTCTAAAATTTCCCCCACTTTGGGCGATGGACCAATCTGTAAAATTTCCATTATTTCGCGCCCGTCTAATAGTTTGGTGGGATTAATTTTTTTGGGACTCTCAAAATACTTTTTAAATAGCAGACTCAATACTTGCATGTGGCGCAAAGTCTTGCCGACATTGGCAGTTTTTTGCGCGCGCGCCAAACTCATCATACGCTCTCCGCTACGCGGTAAGATACGCCGCAGTTGCGCATCGGAAATATAACTGGTGTAATCGGCCCAACACAACAGTAACATGGGGATAGCGGCCGGCCCCAAATCACGGAAAAATTTATAGGCGCCGCGGTCCGTAATTACGTCGTTGCTGGCCAAATTACTCGGTCGCAAATGTTCCCCAATCATCGCGCAAATTAGACGGTTATCTGCCTTGCTGTAATGCAAGCGGTCCAAAATCTGCCGCGCCATACGCGCTCCCTGTTGTTCGTGGTAAAAGAAGCGCAGGCGGTCGCCTTTTACTTTAGCCGTGGACGGTTTGGCCACATCATGCAACAGCACCGCCATTTTAAACAAGGCCTTATCGCCCACAAAAGCGGCTAATTTTTTATGGTATTTCGGAAAAGCTTTTTGCAGATTTTCAAGTAGCCACTCCTCACGTTTAAAAGCATCTAAAGTATGTTTGAGTACACCACCTTTTCCGTAATAACATTCCGCACAGGTACGCTGTGGCGTCAATTCCGGAAAAACCGCTTCCAACAGCCCCGTTTTTTCCATCAGCAAAACATTTTCATACGCGCGCGGCGTACGAAACAGACGCGTCAATTCTTCTTGCACACGCTCGCCGGCGCTTTGCACAATGAGCGGAGCATCTTGTTTGATTTGTTTGAGAACAGACGGGGTAATCGTAAATTTCAATTCCGCCGCGTGGCGAAATGCGCGTAGCATACGCAGTGGGTCGTCTTTAAATACGCGCGGATTACTTAACTTAATTTGCCGCGCTTTTAAATCCGCCGCGCCATTTTTCAAATCTACTAAAAATTTTTTCTGTAATTTTTTGAGTTGCACCCGCGCGGGCTGATCTTTTTGCTTGTTTACTTCTATAATAAGCGATGCCGTTACCGGATACGCCAGCGCATTAAACGTAAAATCGCGACGCAATAAATCTTCTTTTAAATTTTTCCCTTGAAAAGCAGTCAGGTCAATTTGCAAATTTTCTTTGCGCGTAACTAAACGCCACACGCCAAACTGTGCGTCCATTTCAAACGCGGCGGCTTTGAGTTTTTTGGCAAGGGCTAATGCAGCAGGTTTGACGCGGTTGGCGGGTAAGGCCAAATCAATATCGCCGGAAGATTTTTTAAGCAAGCTGTCACGCACGCACCCGCCCACATAATAGGCATCGGGCACGATGGTACGCAACAGACCTGCCAAATCGGTCATGCTTATTCCGCCTCGGTTTCGGCCGGTTTGCCAGCGGCAGCGGCGGCGGCCAATTGCTCTTTTATTTTAGCAACGGCTTCTTCGCGCAGTTTGCGTTTAAGCACTTTATTCAAGGCATTTTTCGGCAGTTTTTCTACAAATTCAAAATCACGCGGACGTTTATAGTTATCCAAATTGAGTTTTAAGAATTTGCGGAAATCGTTATCGGTCAGCGTGGCGCCTTCGGTTTTTACGGCATAGCATTTGACAAATTCGCCGCCTTTGCCGTCCGGCACACCGATGATGGCATTTTCCGCAATACCCGGGCAAGAATTAATAATAGCTTCCACCTGTGCGGAAAACACTTTCAACCCTTTAATGATAATGATGTCTTTTTTGCGGTCTTTGATGAAGATAAATCCGTCATCATCAATGGCTACAATATCGCCGGTTTTAAACCAACCGTCTTTGGTAAACGCATCTTTAGTAGCTTGGGGATTGCCAAAATACCCGCGGAACACGTTGGGACCTTTTACACACAATTCCCCCTCGCAATTGCGGGGCACTTCGTTGCCGTCCTCGTCCAACACAATCGTGCTGACCGCCGGAATAGCCGGGCCTACCGATTTGATTTTTTGTAGTTCTTCCGTATTAACGCTCACAACCGGGCTGGTTTCGGTTAATCCATATCCTTCCAAAATTTTCACACCGATTTTTTCTTCAAAGCGGTCTTTAATTTCCTGTGTCAGCGGAGCCGCGCCGGACACGGCAAAGCGCACGTGCTTAAACGGCCAGAAACGCAGGTATAATTGTTTGAGTCCTTTGGCCTCTTTGGACAATACCGCCAAAATCTGCGGTACCGCTAAAATCAGTGTTACGTTTTCGCTACCCATGGCAGATAGCCATGTGGTAGCCGGCATCACATTAGCGACGATAACTACTTTCAAATTCAAATACAGCGGAATCACTACGCACGTTGTCCACGCAAACGAGTGGAACATCGGCAGCAAACACAAGAACACATCGTCATCATTGATTTTGAAAATCTGCGCACAAGAAATTACATTGCTGGCCAAATTACCATGCGTTACCATGGCGCCTTTGGGTTGGCCCGTCGTGCCAGAAGTATAGAGAATAAAGGCATCATCTTCTTCGCGTGCGCACGCGCCGGCCGTTGCTTCATGGAAAGTAGATTTTTCAATCTGATCCCAAAACAATTGCACAAAGGGTTTATCTTGTGCCGTTTCGGGAATCGTATCGGTAGAAAAAATGTATTTCAAGTCCGGTAATTCGGGCTGTGCTTTGAGATAATGTCGGATAAATTCCTGCTGGGTTACAATCGCTTTGGCACCGGCATTGTTTAAAATGAATTGGATTTCTTCTTGCTTGGTAACCATGAAGTTCATCGGGATACAAATGGCCCCGATTTTATACAGCCCGTAATTGGCCACCACTACATCAATAGAGTTGCGGTGCACCACCGCCACGCGGTCTCCTTTACGGATACCATGTTCCCAAAACATATCCGCGGCGCGGTCTACTTTCATTAGCAGTTCGGCATAAGTTACTTTGCGGCCGGTTCCGGCTTCCACCAATGCTATTTTTTCCGGTTGGCGAAAAGCGCTGTCGCTTAAAGATGTGTATAAATCTTTTCTTCTGATCATAAAAACCTCACTGTAAAAATCCCTTTCCTTTATTGTAGCTTAAATCAGCCCTGCCGTGGGTCTAAAATATCTCTAAATCCATCTCCCAACAAGTTCCACCCCAGTACAAATAAGAAAATCGCTCCGCCCGGTATCACGACGGTATACCAATAGGCAAAGGTGTTTGTTCCGCTACCCAAAACCCAATTGCGCGCCATGGCAATCAGTTGCCCCCAATCGGCCGTGCCGGGTTGCGAGCCAAGCCCCAAAAACGATAAAGATGCCGCCGTCAGTACAATATATCCGATATCCAAACTGGCCACCACAATAGACGGATAAATGGAATTTGGCAAAATGTGGCGTAGCAATAGCCGCGGCCCGCGCGCGCCGAGTGCTTTGGCGGCGGTTACAAAATCTTGTTGTTTAACGGACAACACATCACCGCGTACCAAACGCGCATAAGACGGCCACGCCACCGCAGTGAGCGCAATCATCATATTCTTAATATCCGGACCGAGCATGGCGGCAATCACCATAGCCAGCACAAGCGACGGAACGGCAAACACTACATCTGTACAGCGCATAATAATTTCATCTATTTTTCCGCCGAAATACGCCGCGCCCGCACCTAAAATCAGCCCAATTAAAAATGCAAAAAATGTAACGGTAATACCGATTTTAAATGCCAAGCGTGTACCCCACACCACGCCGTAATACAAATCGTACTGTTGCTCGGTAGTACCCAACCAATGCTCGGCAGAGGGCGGCTGCGGGGTAACTTCGTAACTGCTTTGCGGCAACTGATACGGATTAGCCGTTTGGGACGGCGCAAGCACCGGGGCAAATAAAGCCACCAGTCCAAACAACGCCACCAGCACAAACCCGGTCAGGGACGCTTTGTTTTGTAAAATTCGTTGCCAAATGCGTTTAGTCATTTAATTTAATCCTCGGGTCTACCGCCGTGTACAAAATATCGGAAAATAAATTCCCTAGCACAAACAGCACCGCCACCATCAGCGAAAATCCCATAATCCCGGCAATATCCAATTGCTGCGCCGCCGTCACACCAAAACGCCCGATACCCGGATAATCAAAAATTGTTTCCACAATGACTGTACCGCCCAGCAAGCGGATAAATTGTATCCCGGCCAGCGTAATCACGGGAATAATGGCATTTTTCCCGGCGTGACGATAAATGACCGCATGTTCGGGCAGGCCCTTTGCACGCGCGGTGCGGACATAATCTTTGTTCAGTTCTTCCAGCATGGACGAGCGCATTACGCGCACCATCAGTGCAAATGACCCGATACACAAAGTCAGCGCCGGCAAAAATAAGTGCCGCAGTACATCTATAAAAATCCGGATATTCCCGTTGAGTAGCGAGTCAATAAGCAAAAATCCCGTATAATGATGAAAGTTCGGCAAGTGAATAGCCACATCGGTAGAAAGTGAATATCCCCCCGGCGGAAACCAACCCAGTTTGCCATAAAATAACATCAGCAACAGCAGACCCAACACAAAAATCGGCAAGGAAAATCCACCCACGCTGATAAAACGCGCCAAATGGTCCTGCCACTTATCTTTTTTGACGGCAGAGACCACCCCAAACCACACACCGAAAAATACCACCAGCACAATCGTCACTATTGCAAGTTGCACCGTGGCGGGCAGATATTCTTTAATCGCTTGCGCCACAGGCATATTGGCACTTTGGCTATAGCCCAAGTCACCGCTCACAGCACTACCCAGCCAGCGACCGTATTGTTTAAATAAATTATCCCGCAACCCGTATTTTTCAATGACTTCTTCTAATGAGCCCATTTGCCGCGGGTCTTTGATGTATAAAGACGCGCGCATTTCGGGGCTGAGACGTTGCGTTAAGAAAAATAATAAAAACGTAACGCCCAGCACCACCAAGGGCAACAATAGAAGCCGTCTGAAAATATACTTAATCATGTTATTTGTAATTTAACAAAACGTCCAATGCAATTTTAGCCGCTTTATAAAATTCCTTCAGGTCCACATATTCCTGCGGGGTATGGCAATTCTGCACGCCCAAGCCCAAATTCGGCGCGGACATCCCGTGCTGACACAACACATTGGCATCGCACCCGCCGCCGGACGGAACGGCTTTCATCTTTACACCGTATTTTTTAGCCGCGGCTAAAGTTAATTTGACTGTCGGTGCGGACAGCGGCACATTGAGTGCCCCATAGCGAAGCGGCGTTTTAATATCAATGATTGGGCGAATCGTTTTGCCGTCTACTTTTTTGACAAATAATTTTGCGGCTTTAGCAAAACAATCCTTCATGTGTTTGACTTGTTTGTCTAATTTTTTAACATCTAAACTGCGTGCTTCTCCCAATAAGGTCAACTTGGGCATGACCGCATTGGTCACTTGTCCGCCGGATACCACACCGAAATTACACACCGTGTCTTTATCCACGCGGCCTATTTTCATCATGCTAATGGCTTTGGCGGCTACTTCCAAGGCGGAAATGCCTTTCTCCGGGCAAACACCTGCGTGCGCGGTAACGCCGGTAATGTCTACCATAAAATCACATACCGCCGGACCTTGTACCAATAATTCTTCCAGCGCTTCATTATCTAAAATCAAACCGTCTTTGGCTTTGAGTTTGGAATAATCCATATTTTTGGATCCGCCCATACCGGTTTCTTCATTGAGCGTGAAAATAAATTGCACCGTCGGGTAAGAGAGTTTTTGTTCGCGTAGTACTTGCGCAATTTCCATCATCAAAGCCACGCCCGTTTTATCATCTCCGCCTAAAACCGTTGTACCGTCAGAAGTCACGCGGCCGTTTTTCACTATCGGTTTAATACCGTTACCGGGTTTCACCGTGTCCAAATGTGCCACGAAGAAAAATGCTTTGCCTGGGCGAGTACCTTTCAAAGTGGCAATGATATTACCTTGTGCGGTAGAGCCGATTTTTTTACCTGCTTTGTCTACGTATACTTGGCAACCGCGTTTTTTCATTTCGGCGGCCACATAACGTGCAACTTTTCCTTCGTTTAGAGATTCACTGTCTATTTTTACCAGTGTTAAAAAAGTATCCAACAGTCTTTTTTCATTGATTTGAATGTTCATCATCTTCCTCACTTTTGGCAATTACCGCAAACTGGGTACCGCCGATAATAATTTTTGGGTATAGGAATTTTGGGGATGCTGTAAAATAGCATCGATATCCCCTTGCTCCACAATTTGCCCCTGATACATAACGGCTAGGCGGTCGCATAAAAACCGCGCCACCGCAAAATCGTGCGAAATAAACAACATACTTAATTTGCGCTTACGACTAATATCGCGCAATAAATTCAAAATCTGTGCTTGCACCGATACATCTAACGCCGATACCGGCTCATCGGCCACTAAAATCTGCGGCTCTAATGCCAGCGCACGCGCAATGGCAATACGTTGCCGTTGGCCGCCGGAAAACTCATGCGGATAGCGCTCGGACATGGTCGTTTCCAAACCCACATCTTGCAATAAGCCCGCCAATCGTTTTTCTCGTTCTGCGCGGTGGGGATATAAGCCGTGAATATCCCACGGTTCGCTGAGTAGTTGCCGCACATTCATCCGCGGGTCTAAGCTGGAATACGGGTCTTGGAAAATAACCTGTAAACTGCGGCGCAAATTTTTAAACCCGGCTTTGCTTAATTTGTTTAATTCTTTTCCGTCCACTTTTACAGAACCGGCCTGATAATCTTCCAGCCCTAAAATAACTTTGGCAAGGGTAGTTTTACCACAGCCCGACTCACCCACTAGCCCTAATACTTCTCCCGCGCGCAAGGTCAAAGACACTTCTTTTAAAATCGGTTTTTCAATTGCACCACCAAACCACCCCCCATGGCGATACGTTTTGCATAAATTTTTTACTTCCACCGGATTCATGCGTTTTTCTCCTGTAGCCAGCAACGTACCTGATGCCCGGCTTGCTCAGACAGCGGCGGTAATTGTGCAAAACATTTTTCCATTGCCTGCGGACAACGCGGCGCAAACGGACAGCCCTTTTCCGGCGTGCCCGGAGCCGGCGGATAACCCTCGATGGCCGGTAACCGCTGGGGCTTTTCTCCCGATAAAGACAACAACGAGCCAAGCAAGCCCTTTGTATACGGATGCAACGGGTGAGCAAATAGTTCCGAGCAGCGAGCTTTCTCCATACAATAACCGCCGTACAAAACCAACACTTCATCAGCCACGTTAGATACAATGGCTAAATTATGCGTGATAAACACGGCTGACATATCGCGTTGCATTTGTAATTTTTTGATAAGTTCCAAAATTTGCGCTTGAATGGTAACATCTAAAGCTGTGGTGGGTTCGTCCGCAATTAGTATATCCGGGTTTAGGCACAAAGCCATGGCAATCATAATGCGCTGGCGCTGCCCGCCGGAAAATTGAAACGGATATTCTTTCATGCGTTTGCGTGCGTCGGGGATACCTACTTTTTTGAGTAGCCGTATCGCACGTGCTTGGGCGCGCAGTTTACTGCATTTTTGATGTGCTAAAATGGTTTCGGTTAATTGCTTGCCAATAGTGCGAATAGGATTTAGACTGGTCATCGGGTCTTGGAACACCATGGCGATTTTGTGGCCGCGCAACTGGCGCAGTTCTTCGGCAGGTAACTGTAAAATATCTTTCTCACCGTAAATGATATGACCGCCCGTGATTTGCACGCCCGGCGGCAAAATGCGCAAGATAGACAGCGCGTGCAGACTTTTTCCGCAGCCCGATTCTCCCACTACCGCCAACACTTTGCCCTTTTCAAGCGTATAGGATAAACCCCGCACGACCGGAGTTTGTGCGGCATTGGCAACAGATACCTGCAAATTTTCTATTTTAAGTATTGCGTTACTGCATGCAGTCATATATATATTATACCAATTTGCCGCCGCCTACCGCCTACCCGGACAAAGAAAAACCCCACTCCAAGAGCGGGGTTTTGACAATCTGTAGCGTAAATTACAGAATGGTGGCTAACTTAGCAGCACCGGCTGTATTATACGTATCGCTGTCGCTAAATTCAATACAGATTTCTTGGTCATTGACGGTTTTATCACCAGCGGCACAATACACAGTGGCATCATCTTCATAGAAGCGACCCAATTTGTAGCTGTATTGACCGTTGTTAACACGTTCCGCCACAACACCCGCCACGGCATCCGGAGCGGTGGTTTTGCTGGACAAGGTAATCAAGAAACCGTTACCGCAGTTCGCATCATTAGTATGGGCGCGAACTTGTTTCGCATCATCGCCCGTACCTTCGGTTACCGTTTTACCTTTGGTACAATAACCAGCGTACGGACCGGCACCAGAAGGAGCTACGTCCAAGGCGTTCCATTTGGTAGCATATTTGTTACCGGTACGCAATTTGAAGCGCTGTTGGGATTGTACTACGTTTCCCATCAGGATTTCAGCTTCGCTAATGCGGGAGCGCTCTACCGCGCGGAAATACGCGGGCAAGGCCATCGCGGCCAAGATACCGATGATCAAGACGACCACCAGTAATTCAATCAGGGTAAAACCCTTTTTATTCATAAAACCTCCTACAGTTTTACTTTTTATAGAGTTAGTAGCTTTGCGCTACCTCTTTAGTTTAGCAGTAATTGCAAATAAAATCAAGTCTTTTTTGAAATTTCTTTTTTCCGACGGGAAATTATTTCGTTTCTGCTTCACTTTGCACAACAGGTGTTAAATTTTTCAATTCAAACTCGTCTACCGCACGAATTAACTTGGTACAAAAACGTTGCGTCCATTTCCCTTTGCATTGCAAATCTCCGTTCGGAAATTCGCGACTTAATTCGTAACGATAAAACCAATTTTTGGTACGCACCGCTGAAATGCGGCCGCTCTGTTTATCTGCTCCCACCGACAGAGAAACAATATATCCGTTTTGTTTTTCGGCGGCGTCTTTACCAAATCCGATAAAGTATTTTTCGGGTTGATTTGGTACAGCTTGCAATTGCGGTTCCAGCATAACAGGTTGTGTAATTTTTTTTATCAAATCCTGCCACTTATCTGTAAAAACGCCTTGCTTGCCGTAATAACTATCTTCTGCAATCAGCACATTAATCAGCATCGCTTGCATGGACATTGCGCGTGTTTTTTCAAATTGCCCCACATAATGAGGTAGTAATAAACATAATACCCCCGCCAAAATAACGATCCCCACACACAATCCTTTGCCTGAGAAACCGCCTTTGTAATTATTTTTTTTCTTTTTCATTTTTCCCCTCTAAAAAACCCCCGCATGTGCGGGGGAATGATTAATAATCTTCGTACTCCTCTTCTTCCTCATCACCCAGATCCGCGGCTGCTATTCGGGGATCTGCGGGAATTTGGGAAACGTCATCTACTTCCATATATTCCGTACAGAAATCTTCATCTACTTTTTTAGTTCCGGACGGGATACAATAAATTCTCCCTTCCGGCAACGGACGCACCAGCGTATATCCGTAACGCCAATTTACCCGGTCCGCCACGATGAAAAAAGAATTACCGATTTCTTGGAAATACATTTTAAAACCGCTGCGCGGATTTTCCATACCGCCGCCTTTTGTCATATAAATCGTTCCGTCCTCGTTCACATAGTCACCTACTTTGCTGATGTAGGTGGCCAAAGGGGCCGCATCCAGCCCAGTCCAACGATTTGTGTAACGCCCTTTGCGCATGAGTTGGTGCCCTTGTGCGTAGGCGGCCAGTCCGATGGTGTTTTCCGCATCGGCCGCGCGCGAACGCTCCACAAAGCGGTCAAACACTCGCAGCGCAATCGTGGACAAAATACCGATAATGAGCACCACCACCAGTATTTCTAATAAGGTAAACCCTTTTTTATTTTTATTGAACATATTGTCTCCGTTCGGATAAATTTAGATGTTTCCCAACAACAACAAGAACAAACCCAAAAACACCAGACACAATAATAGTTTAGTCAATCCCAAGTGTTTTTTCAAGAGCCGGTTAAACGTCTGTGACTCATACCCGGCCAACGCCAATGCAAATACAGCCACCAACGGTGCCACAAACATCAAGTTATACAAAATCAAATACGCAAGCGCTTTGATGCGAAACGCCGGGTCCTGCATAATCAGTACCACCGTCGGCAAATATACTTGCCCGGTGCATACCGCTTCTACCAAAGACACACAAAACCCCACCGCCAATGCCGCCACGCACAAACGCCATACATTATCGTGTTTATCGCGCAGGAAAAAGTGCATGATTTTATGAGTAAGAATTTTGAAACTTTGCGGCAATTGCAAAAGTGTCTTTTCAGCTTTACCTGTTTTTTTGTAAACCCAAAAATCATACAAGGCCAACACAAAAAATGCCAAACACAAAAGCGCCGTTACGATGTAAAATCCTTTTATGACCCAGTAAAAACCTTTCAGCGCATATAAGAATTGGAATAGCCCCAAACCAATCAGTATATACGCCACAAACACCGCCAGACAATAAGCGCTACACACTACTAAAATTTCCTTGCGCGTATATTTATACACCGTTAAGAAAGAAACAAAAAATACAATAACCGCAAACGCACACGGATTGATACCGTCCACCAGTCCGGCGCCGACAATTGCCCAAAACGTAATTTTGGAAAAGGCCGCGCGCGTATCTTCTGCCGGTTCGGCAATTTTTGTTTTTTCACCGAGCAGACGGGCTTTTTCTATCGCGTTTTCTGCATAGGTTTTGATTTCATGCGGGTAGCCCACCAGATACGTTTTGCCGATGACCGCCGTTGGATACGCGGGGCTTTGCCCAAACGCTTTGGCGGTTTCTTGCAATCTTAAATTGTTATTATCTCTGGAAATATCGTAAACGAGAAAATTAACGCTGTCTTTATATTTTTCTTGCAGTACGGGCAGATATTCGTTTTCAAAATGTTTACAGTGTATGCACGTCGGACTGACAAATACCGCGAAATCCACTTTTTGCGGGGCGGCCCACAACGCCACGCTCGCCGCGCACAAAGCCAAACAAACGGCAAACTTTTTCATCTTACATCGCTCCCTTGATAAATTCTGAAATCCCTTCCATGACCATGTTTACCGACATCAGCACCAGTATCATACCCGACAACCGTTCAATGGCCGCCAGTCCGCGCTTACCCAGTAATTTACTAATCGGAAAGGAAAACATCAAAATCGCCGAATTGAAAACAGACGCCGCCAAAATAGCACCCAACGTCACCAGTTTATTGGGATGTTGTGCCGATAAAATCATAATAATGGAAAGCACCGCAGGGCCCGCTACCAACGGAATGGCCAGCGGTACCACAAACGGTTCTTCATCGCGCGGGTCGGTGGCGGTGGTATCTTCGTTACCGAAAACTAATTTGGCCGAAATGATAAACAAAATCAGTCCGCCCGCAATGCTCAAAGAAAACGAATGAATACCAAACGCGCGCATAAACCAGCCGCCTAAAAACAGAAACACCACCATAATTAGTAGCGCAATCATCAGCTCTCTAATCAACACTACTTTGCGCCGCTCCGGCGATACTTTTTTAAGCGCCGAAATAAATAGCGGGATATTACCAAACGGATCCATAATTAAACAAAGGGTAATTACTGAAGAAATAAACCATTCCATAAAAGCTCCTCTTTCCCCGCAAAGACGGAGAAATAACCTTATATACTATATCATTTTTGGACTAGAGCCGCCACCCGCCCCGCCTGTATTTAGTACAATACTTATATGTTTAATTTACGGCAAAATAATTTTGTGCATATTCTAAAATGGTTTATACTGGCCACCTTGATCGGCGGTGTGGTAGGCGTGCTAGATGCGGTATTTTTGAAAACATTGGACGCGGCTATTCATTGGCGCAATCAATTTTCGCTGTATTTTATTGGGTTGCCGTTCTTCCTATATATTATTTATTTGCTCGCGCGCAAAACAGCTCCCAAACATTTAGATTACGGTACCGATGACGTCATTGATAAAATCAATACGTATCAATCCGTCAGTTTAATTTCCGCTGTGAAAGCGTTGGTACTTTCGCTGCTAACCATGGTGGCGGGCGGCTCTGCCGGTAAAGAAGCCCCGGGCGCCGATGCGGGGGCCGGTATTTCGTCTTTTTTAGGCAATTTGTTCCACATGAGCGCCGAGGACAGACGCAAGCTGATGATTTGCGGTGTAAGCGCAGGTTTTGCGGGTGTGTTTGGGGTGCCGATATCCGGCGCTTTGTTTGGATTGGAAGTGTTATGGGTCGGACATATTTTTTATGAAGTGATGTTTCCCGCGCTGATTGCCGGGATTACATCCTTTCAGGTGACTTCGCACTTGGGGGTAAATTATATTTATCATCCCATGAATTTTG
>JAGCKY010000177.1 GCA_017647245.1 Elusimicrobiaceae bacterium | reverse complement strand
AGAACATGCTCAACCGACTCCGTCCGCTTCAAATGAACCGGAAGAAGCCGAAGAAGTGATGGATCCGTTTGAGCAATTGCTCGCCGGGAAAATGCCGCAAACACAACCGGAGCAAACCACCCCGCCGCCCGCCGCACAAACGGCCGTACCGCTTTCTGCGCCGGACGCCAACACCGATTTACAGCAGGACCAAGCAACGATTACAACAAATAAAGAAACAGAAACTAGGGTTAATACGGAGAAAACCATGAACGAAAATCAAGCGGGAAAGAAAACTTTTATACACCTCAAACGTAAGCCGCAACCGCCGGTTCCTGCGGCTCCTCAGCCGCCCAAACCGGCCGCGCCGCCAGCACCTCAAGAAGAAAAACACCGCACCTTGGTGCGTAAAAATCGTTTGAGCAAAACCTTCATGGATAAAACGACCACGATTGACCACTCCATTGAGTTGCCGCTTTCCGAACTCAAAAAACATAATTGGCCGTTGGAAGTGCCGCTGATTCCTACCTACACGTTAGAGAATATGAGCATTTCCATTAACCGTTTTGCACATGCTACCGCTATTTCCGTAATTGAAAATCCGGGACGCTTGTACAATCCGCTGGTGCTACACGGGGCCAGCGGTACGGGCAAAACCCATTTCCTGCACGCAATCGGATACGCTTTGTCCAAAAAATACGGACAGGAAAACATTTTTATCACTAACGGTGTGCGCCTTTCGCGCGGAATTCAGCGCTACATTATGGAAGGCAACATCGCTAAGTTTGAAGAATTTACTTCTTCCGTCAAAGCGCTGTTAATTGACGATATTCATTTGATTTCTATCAATGAACAAAACCGCTCGCATTTGTCCAAACTGCTCAATGACTTTATGAAGCAGCAAAAACAAATTGTCATTACTTCCAAATATCCGCCCGAAAACTTGGCAAAATTGGAAGAATTGCTCAATTTCAAATTGGACTCCGGCTGGATTTCCGACCTCAAACATGCCCAAGGTCCGGCCCGTATGCGCATTATCCAAAATATGTTAGGCAGTAACGGCATTAACATTACCAACGAAGATGTAAACCGCTTCTTTGGTCATGCCAATATGTCGCTGGGTACCGTCGTACGCAGTATCCGGCGCGTGCGCGTGTTGGAAAAATTAATGTTCCAAAATAACACCACACAAAAACCTTCTGCCATTACGATTTTTGACCAACTGTTGGCCACTAAAGGTGAAGACCAATCCAGTCTCATTGCGCAAAAATCCATTAACGACATACAATCCGTTTCCGTGTTGGGAAACGGCGAATGGGGCCGCATCGGATTTTTCTATCCGCAAAACAATTCCAACATGATGAATTGGATGTTGTTTGCCTTGCAACAGCGCGCCAAAGAACTCAACATTCCCGGCGGGCCGGAACTGGCGGTACGTTCTTCTTATTCTACGGAAAACATCATATCTTCCGCGTTTAAGATCGCCAATTTGTGTGACAATAAAAAGCTCAAAGGAGCGGTCATCTTGGGACCGAGCATTAGCTCTTGCGAGCCTTCCGTGCGTGAAAATTTCTATGACATTTTAACGCACATGCTGGAAATTATGCTCATCCGTTGCGGTGTGATTAACTTTGAAGAAGCCGCCGCACCCAGCACGTATGTGAAAATCTTAGCGGAGTTACTCAGATGAGAAAAGTTGCTTTTTTACTCACTGCCCTTTTATGCGTGGCGGCTTGTAGCGGCCACCTTAAAAGCGCGGTTAAAGACGGCCAAATTGCTCCGTCGTTTAATGACACCTTGGTTACCGGCGATTATCTGTGGGTACGCGGTTTCGGGGCGGCAAACCCCAATCACAAAACCGATTCCCAACGCCGCATTTTATCACGGGAAGCGGCCATTGCCAATGCCTATCAGCGTGCCACCGAAGTATTGTACGGAGCCAATTTAGAGAGTAACATAGAAATTGTGGACGCGGTATCCGAAAATTCCACTTTGCACACTTCTGCCAACGGACTATTGGGGCAAATGGAACTGGTATCTACGGAGTATTTAGACGACGGTGGTTGTAGTGTGATTATGCGCATTTCGCGCAAGCGTTTGCAAGAAGCCGGACACGATATTAAGGAGTAATCCATGAACAAACTTTTACTGCTTATTCTACTGGGCAGCTTAACCCTTACTGCTTGCCGGGCTTTTCACATCGGCCCGAAGGGAGACGGTGAATATGTCGTAGCCGAATCACTAGTTCCCTACGATGAAAACAATCTTGCTTCCATGAAAAAAGAAGGTGAGTTAGCCGCGCAAAAAGCAGCTGTAGAACAAGTAGCCGGTATTTTCATTTCTTCTACCGCCACCGTGGAACAAGCCCAACTGGTGGAAGAAAAAATCACTTCCCAATCTGCCGGATTTATCCGCCGCAGTTATGTGCAAAAAGCGTATCGCAAAGGGGATCAATGGTATACCCGCGTACGGGCTATGGTGCTGGTCAAAGACATTAGCGATATCATCAAACAAACCGATGCTGATGCCTTTGCCAAAAAAACAACTTTACTGGTAGCTTCGCGCGAAGTGATCGGAGAAGATGTTTCCTTAAAACAAGACTGCAAACAAGCCATTTACCGCGCACTTAAAACGCAACCTTATTCTTTAGTTAATGGTGAAAATTTGAGCCAAAATAACTTAGAAGACCCCGTGCCGGTATTGGACAAAGCCCGCCAAGACGGCGCGCGCTTTTTAATTTTAGCCGATGTGTCTACGGGGCCGTTGGAAGCATTGCCGGGAGTATCTTCTCCGTTTAAAACCTATCGCGCCCGCGCTAATGTAAAAGTCTACTCTACCAATAATTATCAAATGGTAGCCGAAGGGGCAGACCAAGTCAGCGGATTGGATCCGTTAGAAAATATCGCCGCGCAAAAATCCATTTCCGCCGCCTGTGAAAGTGCGGCCAAACAACTGGTGGAAAACATCAACGCGGCTATTAATTCCGCCAACAAATTTAATGTAATTATCCAAAACGTAAACAGCATTGAGCGCTTGAAACAAGTGCAAGATATTTTCAAAGACATGCGCGAAATTGAAGATTATAATTTAACCAAATACACCAATTCCGCCGCTTACTTTGAAATATCGGCTAACATTTCTTCGGCGGAAGAATTGGCTTCGCAAATTATTCGTCGCTACAATGTCAATTTTACGGTGATGGATATTACACCACAAAAAATTACATTGAACTTCATTTGATATGCTTGCCAACGTCCGAAGCTGCGCCTTAAAAGGCATAGACGGTTTTGAAGTCATCACTGAGGTGGACATTGCCCCCGGGCTGCCAACCTTATCTGTGGTGGGCTTGCCGGACGCTGAAGTAAAAGAGAGTAAAGACCGCGTCAGTGCCGCCGTGCGCAACAGCGGATTTGATTTTCCGTTGCGGCGCATTACCGTCAATTTAAGCCCGGCAGAACTACGCAAAAGCGGTACGCAATTTGATTTAGCTATGGCTGTGGGCATTGTAGCGGCTAACGGTGAAATGTCTGGGCAAGCAATAGAAAAATTAAAAAATTTAGTCCTGTTAGGCGAACTGGCCTTGGACGGCACGTTACGCCCGTGCGCCGGCATTTTGCCCATGCTCATTTCCGTGAAAGAAAAATACACGGCTGTTATTCCGCCGGGCAATTTACTAGAAGGAAAAACTTCGGGTGCCAAATTTATCACACCGCGTACGTTGCGTGATTTAGTCAATTGGCTGGAAGGCCGCACCGATGACAGTGCCGTAACCGTTTCCTATGTACCGCAGGAAGAAGAAAGCACGCAACATTTATTGGATTTTTCAGACGTCAAAGGTCAAGCGGTTGCCAAACGGGCGCTGGAAATTGCCGCGGCCGGCGGACATAATGTACTGATGATTGGATTGCCGGGCACGGGTAAAAGCATGCTCGCCAAACGTTTCCCGGGTATTTTACCGCCGCTGACCGATGACGAAATGCTGGAAATCACTAAAATTTATTCGGTTTGTAATTTAATCGGTACGTCGCGCCTGCTGACCCGACGGCCGTTTCGCGACCCGCACCACACTATTTCCGATGTAGCTTTAATCGGCGGCGGCACAACTCCCAAACCCGGCGAAGTGTCTTTAGCCCACAACGGCGTTTTGTTTTTAGATGAATTTGCGGAATTTTCCCGCACAACATTAGAAGTATTGCGCCAACCGTTGGAAAACGGGCAGGTCACTATTTCCCGTGCCAAAGAAACGGTTACGTTCCCGGCGCGTTTTACGTTAATTGCGGCGATGAACCCTTGCCCGTGTGGCAATTTAGGTAGTCCGCATACGCCGTGTACTTGCACGCCCATGCAAATCAGCCGCTACCAAAATAAAATTTCCGGTCCGCTGTTAGACCGTATTGATTTGACTGTTCATTTAAACCCGGTTGCGTATGGTGATTGGAATAAACCTGCCGAAGGTGAAACCTCTGCGCAAATCCGCGCCCGGGTAATTGCCGCGCGGGAAATACAGCAAAAGCGTTTTGCGGGCACACCCACTACAGCTAATGCGTTTATGACGCAAAAACAAATCAAAGAATTTTGCCCCTTGCCGGACGGTGCAGACCGCATTTTGGAAGCGGCCATGCGCAAGTTTGGTTTAAGCGCCCGCAGTTTGGATAAAGTGCTTAAAACGGCCCGCACCATTGCTGATTTGGAAGGCAAAGAAAATATAGAAACGACCCATTTGATTGAAGTCCTACAATACCGCCCGCTGGACCGCAAGGGGGTGCCCGACTTATGAGCATTTCTCATAGCGAACGGCTGGCACGTATCCGCGTAAACGCTTTTTTATATTTCCGCGCCGATTGGCTCGCGCGGTTGATTGAAATCTTTGGCTCTGCCGAAGAAATTTTAAAACAAGATGCCGAAACTTTGGCACGCGAAGCGCAAATGAATCCGTCTACTGCCGCGCACTTTTTGCGCGATGCCTTTGCAATTAATCCCGAAGAAGAATTAGAAAAAACCGAAAAATACGGCGGGCGCATTTTAGTACCGGAAGACGAAGAATATCCGCAGGCGCTACGCGACTGCAAAGAACCACCGATTGCTCTGTATGTGCTGGGCAAATTGCCGCAAAATAAGGTTTGTATCGGTATGGTCGGCACGCGTAAAATTACTGCCTACGGCCGCCGCGCCGCTAATACATTAGCCACGGGACTCTCCGAAGCAGGCGCAGTCATTGTCAGCGGCTTGGCCCGCGGGATAGACAGCGAATGTCACGCCGCCGCGGTACGGTTGCATAAACCCACCATTGCGGTTATCGGCACAGGCATCGGCCGCTGTTATCCGCCCGAAAACCGCGAACTGGCCCGCGCCATTTTGCAATATGACGGCGCAATTATTTCCGAACTTCCTTTTAATAAACCACCCAACGCTTTTCACTTTCCGCGGCGTAACCGTTTGATTGCGGCCTTGTCGGAAGTGGTCGTCGTGGTAGAGGGTGAAGTAAAGTCCGGCGCGCTCATTACCGCCAAGCTTGCTTTAGAGATGGGCAAAGACGTTTTGGCCGTACCCGGACCGATAGACAGCCCGCAAAGCGGCGGGCCCAATCACCTGATCCAAGACGGGGCAGGGGTTGTCACCTCGGTAAAAGATATAATAGACTATATACCACAGGACCAGCTGTTTGACTTGCAAGCCCCTGCGGAAGTTTCCCCAACCCAAACACTACAAGAAGGTTTGCCGGAAATTGAACAGCGGGTTTTAGAGCAAATTGGCTCGGGCGAGCTTTCTGCCGACCAAGTGGTAGAAGCATTAGGGTTGTCTGTGCCGGAAGTGGCGTCGGCCCTATTTGAACTGGAAGTAAAGGGGTTGCTTGTGTGCAATGACGGACTGTACGCCAAGAGCAAATTTTAATTTTTAGGAGTTTCTTATTATGGCAACGAACAATTTGAAAGGTAAAAAACTGGTAATCGTAGAGTCTCCGACTAAACAAAAAACGATTAGCAAAATTTTAGGTAGTGATTTTATTGTACGCAGTTCTTTCGGGCACGTGCGCGATTTGCCGTCGCACGATATGGGGGTAGATATTGAAAATAATTTTAAACCTACTTATAAACCGGTGGAACGAGCCAAAAAGCTGATTGCCGAATTACAAACCGCCGCCAAAAACGCGCCGGAAATTTATCTGGCTACAGACCCTGACCGCGAAGGGGAAGCCATTGCGTGGCACTTGGTGGAATTGTTAAAACTCCCCGCCGAGCGGTATCAGCGTATTTATTTCCATGAAATTACGCCCGCGGCTATTAAGGAGTCTTTTTCCCATGCGCGCAAAATTGATGAGAATTTGGTAAATGCCCAACAGGCACGGCGCATTTTGGACCGCATTGTGGGTTATAAACTTTCCCCCCTCTTGTGGAAAAAAATTACGTCCGGTTTGTCGGCGGGGCGCGTGCAATCGGTAGCGGTACGCCTTTTGACCGAGCGCGCTAAAGAAATTGCCGCTTTTGAAGAACAACCCTATTGGAGTTTGAAAGCCCAATTTGAAAAACCAAACACGCAACCGCTTTTTTGGGCGCGTCTTTTGAAATGGCAAGGTAAAAATGTAGAACAAACCAAAACCTATCACCTTTTTGCCGAAGATTATAAAGTTAAAAATACCGTTTTTGACAAACCCGAAACTTTGGCCCCCGTTGAAGCGCTTTTGCGCCAAGGGCCGTGTACGGTAGCCAGCATTGAAAAGAAAGCCGTTAAGCAAAAACCCAAACCACCGTTTATTACCAGCTCCATGCAACAAGACGCTTACAACAAGCTCGGCTTTGCCTCGCAAAAAACCATGATGCTCGCGCAGAATTTGTACGAAGGTATTGCAATCGCCGGAACGACCGTCGGTTTGATTACCTACATGAGAACGGACTCTTTCAATGTGTCTAATCTGTTGCAAGACCAAACCCGCAAATTCATCGCCGCTAAATATGGTGAGAAATTTGTGCCGGCCAAACCTAACATTTACAAAAGTAAAGTCAAAGGCGCGCAGGAAGCGCACGAGTCTATCCACCCCACCGACGTCAACCGCACCCCGCAAAGCGTCAAACAATATCTGACTGCAGACCAATATAAACTCTATGAGCTGATTTGGTTGCGCTTTGTAGCCAGTCAAATGGCAGACGCGGTTTTCAATACGGTTACGGTAGATATTACCGCCGGAGAAAAGAAAGATTGTGTCTTGCGTGCCGGCGGCCGCACGATTAAATTCCCGGGCTATTTGTCTGTTTACAAAGATGAAGAAGAAACGGAAAATGAAGATTCCGCACTGCTACCGGATTTGGCCGAAGGCGATCAACTTACTTTAAAAGAAATCGCTACCAAAGACCATAAAACGACCCCACCGCCGTATTACAACGAGGCCAGTTTGATTAAGACGTTGGAAAAACACGGCATTGGCCGTCCGTCCACCTATGCGCCGACCATTAAAACGATTTTGGACCGCAAATATATCGCCCGCCAACCCAAAAGCAATAAACTGGTGGCTACAGAACTAGGCATCACGGTTACCGACAGTTTAAAAGATTTCTTCAAAGAAATTATGGACCTGTCCTACACGGCCGGTGTGGAAGAAAAATTGGACGAAGTGGCCGAAGGCGGTCAAAAGTGGGTAGATTTGCTAAACGAATTTTACACTTCGTTTGCACGCGAACTGGCACAGGCCGATAAAGGCATGGCCCGTCCGCAAGCCAAACAAACTGACGAAAAATGCCCTGTCTGCGGCAAACCGATGTTGCAAAAGACCAGCCGTTTCGGGCAGTATTTAGTCTGCTCTGATAGCACCTGTAAAGGCAAAATCAATTTAGGTAAAGACGGTGAAAAGGTCATGCCGGAAAAAACGGACGAGGTCTGTGATAAATGCGGGGCCCCGATGGTCATTCGCAGCGGACGACGCGGTAAATTCTTAGCTTGCTCAGCTTATCCAAAATGCAAAAACACTTATTCCATTGACGAGCAAGGTAATAAAGTGGCATCCACCGGGCCGATTGTCACAGAACATAAATGTGAAAAATGCGGCAAACCCATGGTACTGCGCAATTCCAAACGCGGCTACTTTTTGGGTTGTTCGGGCTATCCCAAATGCCGCAACATTGTGACTATTTCAGACGAAGAAATCGCTAAAATAAAAGCCGCACACGCACAAAAGGCCTAACGGAGCGCACATGAAAGAACAGGTGCAGGCATTTTTGTTACATCTGCATAACAAAAATTTTTCCGCCCACACCCTGCAAAGCTACGAGCAAGATTTGCAGCAGTTCACCGCTTTTTGCGCGGCGCGCAAATGTACCCGCGTGACAGATTTTACTTTACCCAATGTGCGTGCTTTTTTAGCTTCACTTTCCAATAATAAATACGCCCGCAATACCACCTTGCGCAAAATTGCTTCTCTGCGCAGTTTTGCCAATTTTCTGGTAGAAAACGAACAACTGCCCAGCAATCCTTTTAAATTGTTGCCCGCCCCCAAACGGGAACGGTTATTGCCCAAATTTCTGACGGTAGACGAAACCAACCGTCTCATTGAAACCGCCGCAGGAAGTGAACATTTTGGCGCACGCAACCGCGCACTCTTGGAATTACTTTATTCTTGTGGCATGCGCCGCAGCGAGCTGACCGGGCTTAAAATTTCGGATGTGGATTTTTTTAACGGCGTAGTAAAAGTACTCGGCAAAGGTAATAAAGAACGCTTTATCCCTATCACGCAAACAGCGCTGCAAGCATTGCGCGATTATCTGGCCACGCGCAGAAATCCGCGCGCGGGGGAAGCGCTTTTTCTAAATAAAAACGGCACGCCGCTCACGGGTGACGGGTTGGCGTATTTAGTTAAAACGCTTTCTATTAAATCCAATATCGCACGCAAAGTAACACCGCACAGCTTGCGCCATTCTTTTGCAACGCACCTGCTTAATAACGGCTGTGATTTGCGCAGTTTGCAAGAAATGCTGGGCCATAAAAGTTTACTGGCCACGCAAGTTTACACACATGTATCACTGGATAAATTAAAAAGCGTGTACGAACACGCGCATCCTAAAAATCAGGAGAAACAACTATGATTGGTATCGGGGTAGACATTGGCGGAACGTTTGTAAAGCTGTATATCATGGACGAACGCGGCGAAATTTTGCGCAAAGATAAAGTGGAAACGAATTATTCCCAAGGGGCAGAAAATTTCATTAAACAAATTGCGGATTTTATTAATCAAATTAAAACTCAATATCCGCAACAACCTATCGCTGTCGGCGTAGGCGCACCGGGAGATGTGGACCACCAAAACGGTATTTTACGCTATAATCCCAATCTAAAATTCAAAGACGTGGACGAATGGCCGCTGGCCGATATGTTACAAAAATATACCGGCCTCCGCCCGTATGTAGCCAATGATGCCACACTGGCCGCGTGGGGCGTATATGAATCGGTATTAAATCATCAGGGAAATAACATTTTAGTCGTTACGCTGGGCACCGGGGTAGGCGGCGGACTGATTTTAAATAAAGAATTATATCAAGGTTCTAACGGTACTGCCGGAGAAATCGGCCATACCAAAATCGCCAGCACCAAAACAGGACCTCAATGCGGTTGCGGCGCGCGGGGCTGTTTAGAAGCGTTTGTCGGCACGATTGGCATTAAACGGCGCGTGATGGAAGGTATTTTAGAGCATCCGCAATCCATTTTGGCTAAAATGGTAGAACAGGAAAAAGATTTTAAAATTGAACTGGTCTCACGCGCGGCCGAAAAAAATTGTCCGCTTGCACTTAAAATTTGGGAAGATACCGGCTTTTTTCTGGGTATCGGTATTGCCAATACTTGTCTAATACTAGACGTAGATACGGTGGTACTTACCGGCGGTGTGTCCGGGGTGGCCAAGTATTTCCTGCCCGCTATGGAAAGTGTGTTACACCATCAGCAAATTCAAACTCCATTTAAGAAACTAAAACTGATAGTATCGCAAAATCCCAATATCGGCGGGGTCGGTGCGGCCATGTATGCAATTTATAGGGAACAACATAAATAAATGAAACGTCTGATCCTCTTGTTGTTGTTGGGTATGCTCGGACTACCGCTGTGCGGTGAGCCCAATACGTTGCCGCAACCCAACGAAGAGGAAGGATTTATTTATTTTACGGCAGATGAGGCCTCTGCCAATCCCGCCGCCAAAAAGGTGGGGCTTAAAGGAAATGTTCAAATTATTCAACAAACGTCCGACGGACAATTACGTACCGCCACCGGAGAAGATATCACCTTTGACCAATTAAATACCACTATTTCTTCTTCCGGTCCGATGCACGTGGAAGGTATGGGCGGCACTGTAGAGGGCAACAATGTGTCTTTTAATTATCAAACCAAAGATTATTATGCCGAAGATATCCATACCGAGTATCCGCCTTTACGTGTTTTGTCAGCCAAATCTATTTCGGCCCAGAACGGTACCCAACGTCTGAAAAAAGCGGTTTTAACGTGTTGCGACCAAACGCCGCCGCATTACACCATTACGCTGGGTAATGTAAAAGTAACGCCGGAAAAACGTGTTTTCGGCACGAACGCTTTATTTAAATTAGACGGCGTGCCGCTTTTGTGGTTGCCCGTATATTGGCGTTCTTTAGAAAGCCAAAAACCGTGGACAACCTATGTAGATTTCACGCAAAGCGACCATACCGGGTTCGGATTTTTAACATCCAGCGTGCTGACCGAAATACCCATTTTCCGCCCAAAAATTAATTTAGATTATTACACGAAATCGGGCGTGGGTATGGGTCTTGAAATGATGGCACGCGAAACCGAAAAATTAAAAGGTACCGCTGAAGTATATTACATCAATGACCATGCCGATAAAGACGAAGAATATACCGTAGACGGCCACCCGTTCCAATTGCAAGATACCAAACGCTGGGGTATACGCGGCGGTTACTGGTGGGAAATGTATGACAGTTCCGACCATTTCAATAATCCCAGCGGCGCGTTGTATCAATTCCAAACGCAATTTCGTATGGTGTCCGACCCGTATTTTAACGATTCTTTCTTCCGCGGCAACCCATACATTTTTACCCCGGACCAACAAACGAACTTTTCACTCGCACGTCAAAGCCGCGCTTCCACCTTGCGCGTGAGCTATACCCAACAGGATATTTTTGATTGGCAACGCGGCGAGTTTATTGCCCAACAGCGCAACTTGCCGCAACTGGATTACACACTCATGCCGTTTAAAGACCCGCTGGTGCGGCTGACCCACCGCTTGGAAGTGAATTTCAATAATACTTCCTTTATGGAAGAAACGTGGCAGCGCGACGGATATGCCCGTTGGACAACCGAAAAATCAATCCGCTTAACCCGCGGGCTAACCTTTTTACCCAGCGTTTTCTACGACCAGCACGTTACATTAAATGATGTTAATTATCAGGACCGTGACGCGTGGGTAGGACGTGTAGGTACGGATTTAAATTTACAAACGGAAACTTTTTTGGGCACGATTGATACCGGCTACCAATATACCCGCCGCCTTTCCACCGGTACTATTAAATTAGACCGCACCTCTGCCGACCAAGGCGAGGAGCGCAACCGTATTTACGTGCAAGATTATTTCCGCCCCACTTTTAATACCTATGTACGTTTTGGTACCGGATTTAGTTTAGCCAACTACGGACCGCAAAATAGTTCTTGGCAACATCTTAAACACCGCATTGAGCCGTTTTTGTTGGAAGCGGGTTACACATCTCCCGGTGGCGCGGTGAGTTTATTTGCGCAAGATTTGTACGATTTAATTGAGAAAAATCAGGCCTTTATCGCGCAGACTAATTTTGTAATCAAAGGCCAACAGCTAGGTATCGGTATGACCAATTACGATACTTATCAAGACCCCTACACGTTATATCAAACTTACTCCAATCGTTATACCTTTACCACCACCTTTGGCCTACGCTTACCCAACAGTTCTTGGGCATTGGATTTGGGAACAGGAGTGCAACTGCAAAGCGGACACGTACTGGCGTTTAATAAAATGTTGCGCTTGTCCAAAACATTCCACGACGCCATTACCGAAATTACCGTGCGCGACCGCAATCACAACTTGTCTTTTGCTTTCCGCATTAACATTTTATGCGGCGGCAATGCCCGCGATAAGGCCCAAGACCCGTTGGACAAGCAGTATTATCCGTGGCGCAGTCAAAACGATTTACGTGATATGTAGTACAATAGCTTTTGAGGATCGCAAGAGAGGACAGCATGACTCCAAACTTAATGTTTAAAAAGCAGGGCTGGATAGAAGTAATTTGCGGATGTATGTTTTCCGGTAAAACAGAGGAACTTATCCGTCGCGTGCGCACCGCACTAATTGCCAAACAAAAGGTACAACTGTTTAATTCCAAATTAGATACGCGCTACGGCATTGGCAGTATTATCAGCCACAATCAAAACAAAGTAGATGCTTTATGTGTCAAAAATTCCGCCGATATTTTACCCCTCGTTGCCAAAGACACCCAAGTGATTGCCATTGATGAAGTAAATTTCTTTGATAAAGGCATTGTGGAAGTGTGCGAGAAGTTGGCTAATCAGGGCAAACGCGTCATTGTGGCAGGTTTAGACACCGATTACCGCGCCGAACCTTTTGAAGTAACCGCCGCGCTACTGGCCAAAGCAGAATTTGTGACGAAAAATCACGCCGTCTGCACCAAATGCGGCAACCCGGCTACGTTTACGCAACGTATGACCAAAGACACCAAACGCATTGTAGTCGGCACAACGGATGCTTACCAAGCGCGTTGCCGCCGCTGCTACCGCAAGCCGAAAGAAAAAATAGCCAAATAAATTTAAAAAGTAAAAGCGCAAGGAAATTCCTTGCGCTTTTATAATTGGTTTTGCTTTAGCTTCTTTCGCGGGACTAAAATTCGTAAAGGGTCCCGGTACTATCTGCACCTTCCAAAGTAGATTGTTTACCTCCAAGGAATTTGCAGGCCGAAGTGTCTGTATCCCCACTAAAAAACCTATAAGACATACAGAAACGTGTTCCGGCAGGATAGAACGATTGATCCGGCTGGGTTTGCATGATTATAATACGGTCATCATCTGCTTGCCAGTTGGATTGACAAATTACCTCACCCTCTTCATTTCCATTTGCATAACAGGACCATAAATCATAGAAACAGTTTAAACCATTAGAACTACACTCCCAATTCTGCGGCCATGAAACACCTAAGTCATCCGCAGAAGGTAAAGAATCTTCTTCTTTTACATATGACCCGTGCTCCAATTTATATAAAGACAAGGCGTCATGCCAGCGGCGCATCAGCGGCAGCACCGTGGCCACGCGGCTTTTTGCTACTGCTTTTTCATATTGTGGCAAAGCAATAGCGGCCAGGATGCCTATAATTAAAACGACTACTAACAGCTCTATCAGCGTGAATGCACGATTTTTCATAACCTCTCCTTTTGTTTTGATGTTCCTACATTCCCCATTGTACCAAAAAAAAAAAACAAGTCAAGCCCCCCTTTCCCAACGAGAAAAAGACTACAAAAAAATCCCAAAACAAAATGTTTTAGGATTTTTAACACTACAACAAATAAAAATTACTTGCTTGTTTGCGCGGTATTATCCGTCGGTTGCGCCGGTGACGCGTTTTGCGTTTCTACCGTCGTTTGCGCTTGCGGCTCTGCCGCACTTTGCCCTTGCATTTCGGCTTGTGCTTGCGCCGCTAACTGTGCATCTGTTTGCGCGTCTATTTGCTCGTTAGCAATTTCCGCCTCGTCACGCAATTGCTGTTCAAACGGGCCAAAACCGCATTTTTCGTTCCAACCGCCGCCAAGCGCTTTAGACAAATTCACCAGCCCTACTAGTTCCGTTTGGCGTGCCTGCGCGAGCGACATTTCGGCTTGCAACAAATTGCGCTCTACGTCCAATACTTCCATCGTGCCCACCAGTCCGGCATCTTCCTGTTTGCGCGTTAAGTCATAACTGCGACGCAATGCCATCGTTTGTTTCAAACGAATATCAAAGGTCTCGCGGTTAATTTTATTGGCTTTCAACGCGTCCAGCGCCTCTTTAAAAGCTGCTTGCACGGCCTTTTGATACGCGGCCAACATTTCTTCGCGCTGGGCTTTGGCAGCTTTGTTTTGTGCTACGATTTTTCCGCCGGCAAATATCGGCTGGGAAACCGAGCCCGCCATGGCCCAAATTCCGCTTTGACTGCGAAACAACTGACTTAAATCATTGCTCGCATAACCGAGCGCACCCGTCAGCGAAATATCCGGGAAATACGCCGCACGCGCTACGCCGATATGCGCATTGGCGGCAATTAACTGCCCTTCGGCACTGCGCACATCGGGGCGGTTTGCCAAAAATTGCGCGGGAATTCCTTGCGGCACCTGCGGCACTACGACTACGTCGCGCAAATGACCTTGGCGTTCGCGTTTATTTTCTATCATTT
>JAGCKY010000176.1 GCA_017647245.1 Elusimicrobiaceae bacterium | reverse complement strand
GCGTAGCGTAATATCTTCTACTTTATTTGACCAAGTCGCCAAAATGCACGGGCTGATGCTACGCGAAACGCCCGTCGGCTTTAAGTATATTACTGATTTAATGACCACCGGCCAATACATTATGGGTATGGAAGAATCCGGCGGCATTGCCGTAGCCAATCATATCCCGGATAAAGACGGGCTGTTGGCGTGCTTTCTGGTCATTGATATGATGGCGGTGGAAAAGAAAAACCTCAAGCAACTGCGTAAAGAGTTTTACAAAAAATACCGCCCAATGTATTCTCAAAAGGTCAGTATCCCCAAAACCGAAACCGAAATTAACCGTATTATGGAACGATTAGATATTAAACCCCCGCTGAGTATTTTGAAAACGTCTGTGTGGCGTATTGACTCCACCGACGGATTTAAATTTATCTTAAAAGGCGGCAGCTGGTTGGCTATCCGTCCGTCCAGTACGGAACGTTTGATCCGTATGTATGCCGAAGCACCCGACGGTAAAATGCCCGCTGCGCTGATTAAAGAAGGTAAAAAAATCATAGACAGCATTATCTAGGGGGTTGTATGGCAAAAATCAAGCAGGTTATCGGACGCGAAGTATTGGATTCGCGCGGCTTTCCTACGGTTGCCGCAGATGTAGTGTTAAGTGACGGCTCTATCAGTACCGCTATGGTACCCAGCGGAGCCAGTACCGGCTCGCACGAGGCATTGGAACTGCGCGACGGCGGCACACGCTACCATGGCAAGGGCGTTCTGAAAGCAGTTACCAATGTGGGCAAAATCGCCAAACATATAATAAGTATAGAGGCCGACGATATCCGCTTGGTAGACGATACCATGCTAGCTTTAGACGGTACGGAAAATAAAACCAAACTCGGTGCTAATGCGATGCTTGCCGTTTCTATGGCGGTACTACGCGCAGGAGCGGTTAGTACTAAACGCCCCTTATATGAACATATCCGCTACTGTTACGGACTCAAACCCAAAACGTATTTATTGCCCACGCCGATGCTCAATATCATCAACGGTGGCAAACATGCCGATTCAGGTTTGGACGTGCAGGAATTTATGATTGTACCCGCCAAAGCCAAAACATTCTCCGAAGCGTTGCAATGGGCGGCCGAAACGTATCACACACTCAAAGATATTTTAAAACAGCAAGGGCAAGTGATTGCCGTGGGCGACGAAGGCGGCTTTGCGCCCAAAATTGCCAAACACGAGGACGTACTGAAAACTTTAGTCGCCGCGTGCAAAAAAGCCAAACACGGCTCTATGTCTATTGCCATGGATTGCGCCGCCAGCGAATTTTACAAAAACGGAAAATATCATTTTGAAAAGAAAAATTACACCGCCGCGCAAATGACTCAAATTTATGCGGGCTGGTGCAAAAAATTTCCGATTGTATCTATAGAAGATCCGTTGCAGGAAGATGACTGGAACGGTTGGCGGCATATCACGCAAACACTCGGCAAAAAAATCCGGCTGGTCGGCGATGATTTATTTGTCACCAATCCGCGTCGTTTACAAATGGGTATTGAACAAAAAGCCGCTAATGCGATTTTAATTAAGCTTAATCAAATCGGCACGGTATCTGAAACCATAGACGTTATTGCCAAAGCGCAGAAAGCGAAATACAGTTGCATTATTTCGCACCGCTCGGGCGAGACGGAAGATACGTTTATTGCCGATTTAGCCGTGGCCACTAATGCAGGTGCCATCAAAACCGGCGCGCCGGCGCGTTCGGAACGTACGGCCAAATACAACCGCTTATTGCAAATTGAGCACGAACTGGGCAAAAAGGCCTCGTACGCAAAAGACAAAGCATTTAAAAAATGAACGAATTAAAAGACGCTATTATCCGCAACCGCAAAGTACTGCTATGGGCTTGTATCGCCGTAGCGGCACTTTGCTGGTTTTTGGGCAAAAACTTTACGGATTTAATTCATAATAAGCTGGAACAAAAACGCCTAGCAAAAGTCAGCGCACAGTTAGACCAAGAGCACGAACAATTGCAAGCGCAACTGGATTTACTCAAAGCGCAAGACCCGGCGTATATTGAACGCTTGGCGCGCGTAGAATATAATATGTCTTTGCCCGGCGAAACGGAATATCGTTTTAAGACCAAATAATATGAACATAGACGTTTTGGAACTCGGCCCGATGGATAACTGCACTTATTTAGTAAGTGACGGTACAGATGCTTTACTCATTGACCCGGGCTGGGATATGAATTATATTGAACACACGCTCACGCAAAAAAAATTAAACCTGCTGGCGGTGCTGTTTACGCACGGGCATTTTGACCATGTCAAAGATTGCGAGCCTTTATTGCGCGCGCATCATTTAAAAGCGTATTTGGAAGAAAAAGATGTAGCGTTAAGCGGTTTGCCCGCCGATGTATTGCACACCTATTGCGGCGAGCAAAATTTCCAAATCGGTCCGTTTGCCGTGCATATTATTCCCACACCGGGCCATACCGCAGGCGGCGTGTGCATACAAATTGGGGACGCGATTTTTACCGGAGATACGCTTTTTCCCGGTGCGTGCGGACGGGTGGATTTGCCCTCGTCCGATGCACGCGCCATGCGCAAAAGTTTACTCACGCTTTCTAAATTGCCCGAAGACACCCGCGTATTTACCGGGCACAGTTACGGCGGACAATGTTGCTCTACTATCGGCGCGGAGCGCATGCACAATCCCTTTATGCGCAGTGCCATTAAAGACGAAGGAGTGATTAAATAATGCACCCGATACTTTTTCACATTGGACCTTTTGAACTGGCCAGTTATGGGCTGATGATGGCTTTGGCGTATGGTATATCGTCGTGGTATTTATACCGCCGCTTGCGTTATATTAAGCTGGACAAAGAGACTTTTTGGAACATTATTTTTGTGGCGTTTGTCAGCGCGGTGATCGGTGCAAAACTTTTATATTTAATTGTATCGTGGCCGGAAATGGGGGCAACTTTCGCCGAGCGCCTGCTAAATGCGGTAAAAGATTTTCGTTACGGATTTGTGTTTTTCGGCGGGGCGATAGTGGCAATTTGTGCCACAGTATATTACTTGAAAAAGAAAAAACTGCCTGTGCTCAAAACCGCAGATTTTTTTATAGTAGCACTTCCTCTCGGGCATGCGATTGGACGCATCGGCTGTTTTTTAGCGGGCTGTTGCCACGGAAGACCCACTAATTTACCGTGGGGCGTCGCGTTTACGGACCCGCACAGTTTAGTGGCGCATCAGTATTTGGGCGTGCATTTGCACCCAACGCAACTGTATGAAGTGGCGCTGAATTTAATTTTATTTTTCATCCTGCAACATTTTTACAAAAAACCGCATAAAGACGGTATGATTTTGGTGCTGTATATGCTCGGATATGCGTGTATACGCTTTGGAGTAGAATTTTTCCGCGGCGATTTCCGCGGGGAATTTATACTCGGTATGTCTCCCTCACAGTTGATTGCGTTGGCAACCGCCGCGGTGGCATTTGTTCTACTTTATTTCTTAAAAAAGGATACTTCCCATGCCGGATAAACAGGTTTATACTTTCAGCGGATATTCGCGGCGGTTAGATGTTTTTGTGACGGACGAACTACCGGATTTTTCGCGCTCTATTATTCAAAAAATGATTAAAGACGGCAAGGTTACCGTAAACGGAAAAACCGTCAAGCCGTCCTATCCGTTGGAAGAAGGAGACACGGTGGAAGTAACCCTGCCCGACAGCACCGCACAAAAAACCAAGCTCACAGATTTGATTATTGCCGACGGGAAAGATTATTTTGTGATTAATAAACCCGCGGGTATGCTCGTACATCCGCAAAGCCCCATTTGGGAAACAAACCCCGAGGCCGCCTTTGCGGTAGAAGAAACGCTCGTATCTTTGGTACTGGCTAACCCGCCGAAAGGATTTGATAAAAGCACGCCGCGCGCGGGGCTTGTGCACCGTTTGGACCGCGAAACCAGCGGGGTCATGTTATTGGCCAAAAATGCGGATTTTCAAAACGCGATGACCGAACTTTTTGCGGAGCGCGAAGTGCACAAAACCTATCATTCTATTGCTTGCGGCGAAGTGCCCGACGATACCGGGCGCATTGAAGTGCCGATCGGGCGCGTGGCGGGCGGCAAAATTAAGGCCTCTGACGTCGGGCGCGAAGCGATTACAGAGTATAAGGTATTAAAACGCCAAAACGGATTTACGTATATTGAATTGTACCCTCGCACGGGCCGCACCAATCAGTTGCGCGTACATTTAAGTTGGCTCGGATACCCGGTGCTGGGCGATTGGCTGTATAAAGGCGCGACGGCAGACCGCCTGATGTTACACGCGCGCAAGCTGGAATTTAAACACCCTTTTACCGGGCGTAAGATGAGTTTTGAAGCTCCCGTGCCCGACGATTTCCAAGCCGCGTGGGAGCGGGTCAGCACCAAAAAATAATCTTTATAAGAAATAGCGGTTATAGCTATCATTTTCCCCTATGTCTGTTGCTTTCGGTCCAACTGTTTTACAGACGCGGTTTGCTTTTTCGTTGTCTTTTGCCGCCCAACAATAAGGTTGCCCCGGATAAATATCCCCGTAAGTAAAATATAACACAAAACCATAATACGCATAGCCACCGTTGCGTATAATCTCTATTTTTTGATTTGTTAAGCTAATCCGCCAACCATCCGGCGCAGTGGCAGACACAGCCAAAGCATTCATATCACTTGTATATTCTCCGTTGGCTAAATAATACTCCTCTTCCGCTTGACGGATAGATTGTAATATAGGAATCACTTGGGCCATGCGCGCTTTTTCCACTGCTATTTGATATTGCGGCAGGGCCACCGCCGCTAAAATGCCGATAATTAAGACCACTACCAACAACTCAATCAAAGTAAAACCTTTTTTCATAATATACTCCTTAAAATAAAATAACGGCTATAACCATTATATCATACCAAAAAAAAAAAACAAGTCAAGCCCTTTTTTTACCATAAAAAACGGCCCCCATAAAATAGTAGAGCCGGAAGATAATAGCCAATAAAGCTTTTATAACTCTTTCTGGTACAAACGGTAGCGTTTAATCGGATAACAGCCGGCTTCGGTCATGGCGCGGATAATCCCCTCGTTGTCTTCTAAAATCCAAGACAGCTCGGCTTTGTCCCATATCGCCACGCCGTATTTGACGATGTGATTGATAAGTACCAAATCCAGCCCGCGCTTGCGGTGCGCCGGATCTACGCCCAGCATAATCAGCCGCGCATCGCGAATGTGTTTCCACGCCCACAACGCGCGTAGCGTGCGGATAGGATTAGCCAAAGACCCACGCAAAATTTTTAGCACATGATTCATATTGGGAATGGCAATATAAAATCCCGCAGGCACGCCGTCTACTTCCACCACGCAGGTGCCTTCCACGCGCAAAACGGGTTTTAATTCCTTGACCATATCT
>JAGCKY010000175.1 GCA_017647245.1 Elusimicrobiaceae bacterium | reverse complement strand
GCTTTATATGCATTAGAAATAAAAGAAGGCGGCGCGTGCATCAATTATGGTACGGGTGCGTTCTTTATGCGCCATACCGGAACGGATTGTCATTTTTTCCCGGGTCTTTTAACGTCGGTGGCAGTAACGCATGGTAAGCAGAGCAAGTATCTGTTGGAAGGCCCTGTAAATGCCTGTAGTACGGTTTTTGCGTGGTTGTCTGCGTTGGGCATAGAAATTAAACAAGAAGAACTGGATACACTTTGCGCGGCTGCTAAAGAGCCAATTTCTTTGTTACCTGCGTTGGGTGGATTAGGCGCACCCTATTGGGATTTTAAATTGTCACCCGTAATGGCAGGATTTTCCCCCCGTACCACAAAAGCAGATGTGGCTTTGGGCACGGTGGAGTCATTAGCTAACTTGCTGGCAGATATTGTGTTTTATACGGCCAAATGCGGTATATCCGCTACACAAATCAAAGTAGCGGGTGGTCTGTCTAAAAGCCGCGCTTTGTTGCAGAGCCAAGCGGATATTTTACAGTTACCTTTGGTTCCGTGTGCGGAAAGTGAAAGTACTGCATTAGGGGCGGCCTTATTGGGTGCAAAGGTTGCTAACATAGACACGGTGCAATGGAAAACATTAGAACTTTTGCCGTCTGTAAAACCGCAGTTACCCGCCGAACAAGCTAAATCAAAATATGAGAAATGGCAAGCATTTGTGAGTTGGTGCAAAGCCGGCAAATGATTATATATTTTAGTGATAAAAAACCCCGCTTATTAGGCGGGGTTTTTTTGAACGACAGTATATTTATTGAGCCAATAATTGTTGCTGTTGCAATTGTAATTCTCTTATTTTAGCGTCAATTTGTTCGGCTTTGCGGGCCTTAGCTTCTTCCAATTGCTTTTGCAAAGCGGCCAGTTCGGCATCTTGTTTCATCACTTCTTGTTCTGCCTGATAACGTAACTGTTGTTGCTGGGCTTCTATAGCTTGTTGTTGCTGAGCAGACAAAGTTTGTACGTTGGATTGAATCGTGCCTACCGCTTGTTTTTGGCGCAAGATAGTATTGACCGGTGAGTTCGGCATAACAATCTGTGCCAAAGTAGCGGCTGTTTGTTGGCCGTTGTTGACTACGTTGACGTCTACGTCTTGTTTGAGTAGTAACAGAGCGGCGGCATTGTTATTGTTTTTAATGGCGTGCATCAGTGGAGTACTACCGTTAAAGTCACGCGCATTTATGTTAGCCCCTTTGTTAATGAGCCATTGCATAGCTTTGGTACCATTGGCAGCGGTGCTGTAGAACAGCGGCGTTTTTCCCTCGGCGTCAATGGAATCTATTGGCAGATATTTAGGAGTTAAATCTTGCAAAATGGCCGTATTGTTTGCGGCGGCCGCAGCCATCAAAATGTTTTCGGCATTATTGTCTACCGTATTAACATACGCACCTTTGCGAATCAATTGGCGCGCTAAAGCGGTTTGTCCGTTTGAAGCGGCATAAAATAATGCGGAACGTCCGGCATTGTCGCGCAAATCCAAAGTCGCATCAGCGGAAATTAAAGCTTGAGCGGTTTTATCATGTCCGTTAGCGGTGGCGGCGATTAACGCAGAAACACCGGTGGTAGGATTTTGATAATCCGGATTTGCATTGTATTTAAGCAGAGTGCGCACGTTTTCGGTATTGCCTTTTTGGGCGGCGTAAATCAAGGGCGTGTTGCCTGAATTATCAGGCAAATTAATGGCGCTGTTATTGCTTTTGACCAATGCTTCTGTCAGACGGCGGTTGTCTGTATTCATGGCATGAATGAGAGCCGTTTTGCCTAAATCGTCTTTGGCGGTAGAATCGGCTCCTTTTTGTATAAGCAATTCAGCGGCTTCACGGTGCCCGCCGGAAGCGGCGGCAATTAAAGGAGTAATACCATAGCTGGATTTTTCATTAACGGAAGCGCCGCCTTCTTCCACCAACAGACGCACGATTTCGTAATTATTTTTTTCTGCGGCAATAGTCAGCGGAGTCATGCCGGCATAGTTACGCTCATTGACGTCCACGTTGGCATAAATCAAGGTACGCACGCGGTCGGCATCGCCGATTTTAATGGCATGGATTAAAGATGTATCATAGAGTAATTTCGTTTTAGAAATTTCTTTCGGATGAACGATTTCTCCCGCAAAACCGGTTGCGGCATCTTTACCGAAAACCGTACCACGGTAAATATCACCGTATTGAGCATTACGTTCGGGAGTGGCATCACCCAACACATGGCCGCGATAAATATCACCCGTCACATTGGAACGGGCCGCTTCTGCCTGTGCAGCGGCAGTTTTGGCTTGTGCGGCAACTTTGTTTGAAGTGCCGGTCGCTTGTTGGCGGAAAGTGTCCAAATCCATCCCGTCAATATAAACCGGTTTACCGTCTACGTAAATAATATCCGGTTCTTCTGCGTACGCGCAGGGAAATAATAAAACAGCACAGACTAACGTCCATTGTAGTTTGTTCATGAAATATCCTCCACTGCATATATTATAGCAAGAGAGACGCCCCTTTGGTATAAAATTTTTTGATTTGCAAAAGTATTTTTATTTAGTAATGCAAAAAGGTTATATAAAATTAGATAAAAATTTTTTTGCAAGATGAGGGGTTGGGGTAGTATCATAAACGTATAGATTTCTCCCCCAGAACCATTCGAATTACCCCCCGAATGGATTCTGAACAAAGAGCAGAGTTACATCCCTCTGCTCTTTTTTGTTGCGTAAAATCGTTTTCTTCGTTGTTGCAAGCTTCCTCGTATCCTTCGGGTTCCGCCTTTTCACGGTATACACTCGGTCGCTTGCGCCTAGAATAAAACAATTTTACTTTGCAAAAACCTGTGCTACGCAGTATGCCTTGTTTTTT
>JAGCKY010000174.1 GCA_017647245.1 Elusimicrobiaceae bacterium | reverse complement strand
GAAAAATTAGAGCTTAACACGGTGGCCAATAGTTGGTTCGGAACGGTACAATACATTGAGGAGCCGGAAGATAACAGCCCCGTCGTGCAAGCGCTCATGCGCAAGGTGCTAGACGAGTTTGACCATTATGCGCGTGTGTCTAAACGCATTGCGGTGGAAGGCGTGTCTTTCCTGCGACAAATTGAAGACCCGTCTAAACTGGCCGATACCATTGCCTCTAATATGATGGTCAAAGCCGAACAGCGCCAAAAGATTTTGGAAACTGCGCCTATCAAAGAGCGTTTGGAAGAAATTTTGAAACTCATTACCAGCGAAGTGGAAATTTTAGGTTTGGAAGAAAAAATCCATTCCAAAGTGCGCGCGCAAATTGAGAAAAATCAAAAAGAGTATTATCTCAATGAGCAGATGAAAGCCATTCAAAAGGAACTGCGCCAGAAAGATGATTTCCAAAAAGAGTTAGACGATATCCGCGCGAAAATTAAGAAAAACGGTTTGCCTGCGGCTGCCAAAGAAGCGGCGGAAAAAGAAGTGGACCGCTTGCAAAAAATGCAACCGTTTTCGCCGGAGGCGACAGTGTCGCGCACGTTTTTGGATTGGCTCGTGAATATGCCGTGGAACATTACCACCAAAGATGTGTTGGATATCAAAGAAGCTAAAAAGATTTTGGACGAAGACCATTTCGGTTTGGATAAACCCAAAGAGCGTATTTTGGAGTATATCGCTGTGAGTAAACTGACCGAGGGGTTGCGCGGACCGGTGCTGTGCTTTGTAGGGCCTCCGGGCGTCGGCAAGACCTCGCTGGCTAAATCTATTGCGCGGGCAATCGGGCGCAAATTTGTGCGCATGTCTTTGGGCGGCGTGCGTGATGAAAGCGAAATCCGCGGTCACCGCCGGACCTATATCGGCTCTATGCCGGGGCGCATTATTCAAGGCATCAGCAAAGCTAAAAGCGCTAACCCTGTTTTCCTGTTAGATGAAATTGACAAAATGGGCTCTGACTGGCGTGGGGACCCGGCGGCGGCTTTGCTGGAACTGTTGGACCCGGAGCAAAACAAAGATTTTGTGGACCACTTTTTAGATGTACCTTATGATGTGTCTAAAGTAATGTTTATTACGACGGCCAATTCGTTGGGCGGCATACCGAATACGCTACGCGACCGTCTGGAAATCATTGATTTCTCCGGCTATACCGATTATGAGAAACACGAAATCGCGGATAACTATTTAATTCCCAAACAGATGAAACTACACGGCTTAAAACCCGGCTCTTTGGAGATTGAAAAAGCCGCGGTGGCGCTGATTATGCGCGAATATGTACGCGAAGCGGGCGTGCGTAATTTGGAGCGGGAAATCGGTACGCTGTGTCGCAAAGCTGCCAAAAAATATGTGGAAAACGGCGGCAAAAAAATCAGCATTACTGCCAAAAATCTGCATGACTTTTTAGGCGTGCCGAAGTATGCCAACTTTGCCACCGAAGAAAACGGCGTGGGCATTGCTACGGGGCTGGCGTGGACGAGCGTGGGCGGCGAAACGCTGTCTATTGAAGCCACCAAAATCCCCGGAAAAGGCGCGCTGATTTTAACGGGTATGCTCGGCAATGTGATGAAAGAATCCGTCCGCGCCGCGCTGACCTATGCGCGCAGCCGCGGTTTTGGCAAAGGCATTAATTTTGAGCGCACGGATTTTCACATTCACTTCCCCGAGGGCGCGGTGCCTAAAGACGGACCGTCGGCGGGTATTACCATTACGACCGCGCTGGTGAGTTTGCTCTCCGGTCTGCCGGTTAAAAAGAAACTGGCTATGACGGGTGAGGTAACCATTACGGGCCGCGTACTTCCGGTGGGGGGGATTAAAGAGAAATTTCTCGCCGCGTACCGCGAAGGCGTGAAGACCATTTTGTTCCCGCACACCAATGAAAAAGATGTGGCGGAACTGCCCGAAAAAGTGCGCAAGGAACTGACCTTAATTCCTGTCAAACATATGGATGAGGTTTTACCGCTTGCGTTGGAAGGATATAAAAAACCGACGGCAGCCGCCAAGAAAACGGTAAAAAAAGTAGCGAAAAAACCTGCCCAAAAAGCGGCTAAAAAACCCGCGCGCAAAGCGGTATCCAAAACGAAAAGCAAAGCCAAAGCGCGCAAACACAAATAAGTATTTAAGTAATAAAAATCCCGGGTATTTACCCGGGATTTTTACTGTTATATGTTAGATTTGGCGGGCCCAAACACTAGAAGGTTTTGTAATAGTTTTTTTTAATGACTTCTTCTGCAATTCTTGTTTGATAACCTTTTGAAGCAATGCTATATTCGGTTGATCTTGTTGGATTAATTCCGCTACTGCCTCATGAAAGAGAGCAGCCATTTCGTATATAGCTTGTCTGCATACCTGCGACTCATCTTTTTCCAAGAGTGCAATTTCTTCCGCACTTGCATTAAGAAACAAATCAAAGTCATCCACAATGCGAATTGCTATTGTCCGAGCTTGTTTTTTATCATCCACAACTACAACGGGTATTTGTTGATTTTCAGCAGCCGTAACGAATTCTATCTTTTTGATTAACTTATTTCTCAAAGCGTGCCATTGTTTCGCTCTGACAGCGAAAACTTGCGCAGCTTGGATTTGTTCACTATATTTTGCGCGAGCAAGTTCCATATCGGCTCTTGCCTGTACTTGTACTTGTTTTAAAGAGGGTTGCTCCGTTTGTGCAAATGCTAATTGGCCTAAGGCACAACAAGCAATGAGTACGGCTATTGTTTTCTTAAACATATATTTCTCCTATTTCCCCTATAGTTTGACTGCTGATACTCTTAGTATATATGGGGATATAAATAAGAACAAGGGCCTTTAGACCTAGGGCTATATAGGCCTTTGGACCTATTAAGAATGTCATCCCGGAAGGTTGTTGTCCGGGATCTCAACCTTAGAAAAATTAAAGGAGGAGATCCTGAGCAGCGACACCTCAGGATGACATTTATTTTTTGTGCGGTGTTTTTTGATAGGTGTTTTTCGTCGTAAAAATACCCCTTGACTTGTTTTTTTTTTTTGGTATGATATAATAATTGGACGGTTAATTTCATGTCCGTCATTGCGGGCGTGGACCCGCAATCCAGGGACGTTTATAGGGGTTGTTTTTCCTTTATGAACAACGCTAGATCCCGGATCCATGTCCGGGATGACGACAAAAAAAGAGAGGATATTTTATGAAAAAAGCATTTACGCTTATTGAGTTGTTAGTCGTTGTGTTAATTATCGGCATTTTGGCAGCGATTGCCCTGCCGCAGTATGAGCGCGCAGTACAAAAAGCACGTTTGGTAGAGGGGCTTGTCGGCTTGAGGGCGATTCGTACGGCGATAGATTCTTATTATTTAGCAAATGGCACCTATCCGTATGATTTTACGGAATTGGATATAGATTTTCCTGTGATAGAGTATAAAGTAGAGGAAGGTATTGAAAATTCAAGGATAGATGTTCCAAACGGTATTTCTTACAATTTAGATGTAGACGGGTACGCAGGAGCAGATTTTACTAAGATGCCTAAAGTATTATTGGTATACTATTGGGGGGAAGATAAGTATTATTGCCGTGTATTAGTTAGCCAAGAAACAGCACACTATGGGCACAATTTGTGTAAATCTATTGGCGGTATATTTTCAACAGAACATAGTAAAGGGGCGAATTCCTTTTATATGTTGCCGTAACAAAACCCCTCGCAGTTGCGAAGGGTTTTTTAAGTTGGAGGAAATAATCCTTGGCCCGAATAGGCCTGTGTTATTTGGCCTCAGCTTCGGCGGCGGGAGCAGCTTCTACAGCCGCTTCAGCGCCTTCAGCGGTTTCTTTTTTCACTTCCTGCAAGCGGGCAGCTTTGCCGGATAGTTTCTTTAAGTAGTTCAGTTTCGCGCGGCGTACTTTACCGTGTTTTAATACCTCAATGCTTTCCACGCGGGGGGAGTGAATCGGAAAAATACGTTCCACACCCACGCCAAAGGAAATTTTGCGTACGGTAAAGGTTTCGCTGATGCCGCTGCCTTTGCGGGCGATGACTACGCCGTCAAAAGCCTGCACGCGTTCGTTTTCGCCTTCTACTACTTTTACTTTGACACGCACTGTGTCGCCGGATTGAAAGGACGGCACATTGCTTTTCAGATTGTGTTTAATTTCGTTAATGTTCATAACTTTTACTTCCTCCGAAAAATCATTTCGTTTTTTTCTTCGTTGCTTTTTTGGCAACTTTTTTTACTGCTTTTTTCGTTGCGGCCTTTTTTGCCTGAGAGGTTGTTAGCAAATCGGGTCTATACTTTTTTGTCAATTTGAGCGCTTGCTCGTGTTTCCACTCTTGCATCTGTTTGTGGTGGCCGCTTAAAAGTATTTGCGGCACTTTTTTGCCTCGCCACACTTCGGGCCGGGTGTATTGCGGGGCTTCCAACAAACCTTCTTCAAAAGACTCAGAAACCGTCACATCTTCTTTCTTAAAAGTTCCGGGCACAAGCCGTGTGATTGCATCTATCATCACTGCTGCGGCCAGCTCACCGCCGGTCAAAATAAAATCTCCCAGCGATACTTCTAAGTCCATCTCGGGATATACGCGCTCGTCTATCCCCTCATAATGCCCGCAAACGAAAATCAGGTGTTTCTTTTTAGCTAATTTTTTAGCCAAGGTCTGCGAGAACGTCTGTCCGCGCGGACTGGTTAAAATCACAACCGAATTTTTTTTGCGTAGCTTTTTGATTGCTCTGTACAGCGGCTCGGCTTTCATCAGCATTCCGGGTCCGCCGCCATAGGGTCTGTCATCAAGTGTGTGGTGCTTATCGTCGGTAAAATCGCGCGGGTTGGTTACCGCTAACTTCAATACTCCGGCTTTTTGCGCCCGTCCCACAATGCTTTGGCCTAACGGCACAGTGAGCATATCCGGGAACGCACTCACGACATCTACTTTGAGCATTAATCTTCCAGCTTTAATGTTACTTTTACATCTTTCTTGGCCGCCGCGGCGCTGAGCACCGTGCGCACGGCCTTGATAATGCAGCCGTCTTTTCCGATGACCTTGCCTTTGTCTTCTGCAGACACGCGGGTCGTCAGGTAAATTTTGTTATTCTCAACTTTTTCTTCTACCACCACATTGTCCGGGTTAGCGGAGAGGGATTTGAGAAGGATAGTGGCTAACTCTTTCATAACATTTATTTAGCGGCGGCTTCGGCTTTTTTAATCAAGCTGGCTACCGTTTCAGACGGCTTGGCTCCGTTTTTCATCCAGTATTGCACGCGAGTCAAGTCTAATTTTACTTGTTCGGCGGTGTTTTTGTTGGTCGGATGATAAATACCGAGCACTTCTTTAGCTTCAGAACCGACGGCGGTTTTCTTTTCAATCGCGACGACTCTGTATTGTGCTTGGGCTTTTTTGCCCACTCTTTGTAATCTAATGACGACTGCCATTTTTTACTTCTCCTTATGTTCGCCCTTTCGGGCGGTATTAAATCTGTGCGGCTTGGCGAATATCTGCCAAGGCACGAGCCGGATTTTCTGCGGCGAAAATTGCATTACCCGCGACAAATACATTGGCTCCGGCTTGCGCCGCTTCGCGCGCGGTTTGTGCATTAATGCCACCGTCCACTTCCAAATAAACAGCACGGCCGCTTTTTGTAATCAATTCGCGCACGGCTTGGATTTGTGCGGAACTGTTGGGCAAAAATCCTTGCCCACCAAATCCCGGCTGTACCGTCATAACAAGCACCAAATCCAGTTGCGGCAAAAAAGGCGCAATGCGCGCAGGGTCTGTGTCCGGTTTAATGGACAGCCCGGTGCGTACGCCTAATTTTTTAATTGCTAAAAGAACTTCGTTTACATCATCTGTCGCTTCAATATGAACGGTGAGCAAATCCGCTCCCGCTTGGGCAAATGATTCTATAAATCTGCTCGGCCGTTCTACCATTAAATGCACATCTAACGGCAGTTGCGCGCGGCCTTTTAAACTCTTTACCGTAGCCGGACCAAAACTTAAATTGGGTACAAAGTGTCCGTCCATTACGTCCACATGAATCCAATCCGCCCCGGCCTGACGCACCATTTCCACTTCCGTGCCTAATTTCCACAAATCAGCAGACAGAATGGAAGGCGCAACAATTATTCTACCATTTCCGGGGGCTATTTGGGAAGTCATTGTATTTCGCGCTCCCTGACCAGAATGCCATCAGACAAAATGCGGAAGGTGGCCGCTCCGCTGTACGGAATTTCCAAATCTATCTTACTGCCGGGGGCTTTATTTTCATTGATGACTTCGCGCTCGCCGTTATTGTCTACCATGACGATACGGATGCGCATATCTTTGCGGCCTTGCGGCAATTCATAATGTAAGTGATACATCTTTTCATCGTCCGAAGCCGGGCGGCGGCTGACCACAATTTCTAAATTGGAATTAGGTGCAATTCTGCTGTCGGCCGCGGGGGTTTGCGAAGCAATCGTTCCGTACGGGAACGGCGACTGTTCATCCTCTTTTACAATTAAATTAATGTTCTGCGTGCTGGCCCATAGGGTAGCGGCGGCCAGTTTTTGATTGCGGAAATCCGGCACAAGTACCACGCTGGCAGGGGGTTGCCCGTCCGAAATGGTTAAATTTATTTTGTCACCGCGCGTGAGCATACTGTCGGCGGCCGGTTTTTGGGAAATGATTTGACCCTTTTCCATGGTCAAAGAATAACCGTGCTCTACTTTGTCTACTTGCAAACCTGCTTGACGGATAGCCACTTGCGCGGCGCGTAAATCCAATCCGACGACGGACGGAACAAATACCATTTCATCGCCTTGGCTGATCCATACGCGGATGATGCGGCCTTCGCGCACGGTACTGCCCGCCGACGGAATTTGACGTAGCACAGAGCCGGGGGGGATGCCTTCGGCATATTCCACGCCTGCTTGTTTGAGGGCTAAATTGACAGAGGCCAGCGCATTGAGCGCGGTGGTGACGGGCTTTTGGGTAATGTCGGGGACTTGTACTTCTTTGCGTGTGTGCACGAGCGCGCCCAGTACCCAATCAAT
>JAGCKY010000173.1 GCA_017647245.1 Elusimicrobiaceae bacterium | reverse complement strand
GCAAACGGCATCTGCCGTTGTAGAAGAACCTGCCGCCGAACCGGAAGTGGTTGAGGTGGCTGTTGCGCAAGGACCGGAAGGCGAAGCAATTGTGGAAAGTTTTGCCATGGGTGAAATGGCCGCCAACGAACCGGAAACTGTAGCGCAAGCTACGGTTGTGAGCACACAGGTTGTTGCGCCGCGCTCTCAAACCGCTGCGCAAAAAGCTGCCGCTGCCAGAGCTAAAGCTGCTGAAGAGCAACAAAGAGCTGCCGCTGCTGCGCGTGCTCAGCAAGAGGCCGCCAGAGCCAAAGCCGCTCAAGCACAAGCTGCCGCTCAACAACAAGCCGCTCAAGCACAAGCTGCCGCTCAACAACAAGCCGCTAAAGCCCAAACTGCTGCCGCTACCACGGTTGCCAGTACCGCTCGTCCGGCCACAAGTGCAGCCGCCAGCGCTGTGCAAGATGATGCTTTTACCGCTTTTGAAAATGCATTTGTAGCTGCCGATTATTCTTTCAACAATATCAGCGCCGCTGAAGAACAGTCGGTTCAGAACGTGATTGAAACGGAACAAGTTTTGAGCCCGTCCGCTCCGACTCTGTAATGGAAGGAAAGTGAAAAAATGAAGAAACTCACTGCTTTTGTATTAGTTGCCTTATTTGCACTGCCGGCTTTTGCCGCTAGACCGGTGCAATTTGTCGTCACGGAAGATATTACGTATGATGACAACATTTATCTGAAAGATAAATCTTACAGCAAAGAAAATCCGGGCTATGGTGAAGTGCAAGAGTCTTTTATCAGCACGACCCGCGTGGGTGCCAACTACAATGGCAAAGTGCCGGGTAGTGATTTTGCACTCAAAGCCGGTGCTTTAGTCGGATACAATGCTTATACGGAAAAACCGTCCAAAAACAACTACTGGGATGCTTTGGGCAATGTAGAATTGGCCAATGAAAACATCAAAGTAGGCGACAGCTTAGTCTACACCTCTGATCCGGCCAACAATGAATTGACCGATCGCTACAAACGTATGAGAAATACGGCTTATGCGTCACTCAAAACGACTAATAAGAAATTATTCAGCGTGGGTGTAGCTGTGGACGATATTTTTGACCGCTATTTTGACGCTGCCATGGAAGGATTGAACCGCAATCGCTTTGATGCGAGCGCCCAATTGTTCTACAACTTCAACACCAAAACAAACTTGTTTGTAGAATATACCTTCTCTGATATCGTGTATAAAGTTAATCAGGTCAACAATTCTACCGGTCATCGCGTGGGATTTGGTATCAACGGTCAAGTCGCTCCGAAAGTAACCGGTACGGCCAAAGTCACCTATGCGTTGCGTGATTACTCTCACGATATAGCTGGTGCGGAAAATCACCCGGACTTGTTCGGTTACTATGCCGCTTTGACTTGGAAAGCCACCGCACAAGATACATTGCGCTTGTCGGGTGAACGCCAAATGGAAGAAACCTTGTACGGTACCAACCGCTACTTCGCCGATACGTTAATCGCCTTGTACGGACAGCACAAGTTCAACTCCAAATGGGCCGCCGGTTTGACGTTAGGTTATGAAGACATGAGCTATTCCAGATATGTAGGCAATAACAAACGTCATGATAACCTGTACACCATTCGCCCGCAGTTGGATTACATGTTCAAAGATTGGTTGATGGGTAGTCTGTGGTATCAATACCGCGGCCGCCACTCCAACAGTCAACGGTTTGAATATGATAACAACAGAGTGGGTGTGTCGTTGAAAGCGCTGTTCTAAAATCAGTTTGAAGTATAAAAATTCCCGGGCGATAAACCCGGGAATTTTTTTTGTCAAAGGATTTATTGTGTAATTCGTTTAACGCACGCCGTTACTGCTTTTTGTAGTAGTCGTGCTTGTTTTTCAAACGCGCCACCCTCTAAACCGATAGGGTCTTCTACGGTGGTTTCTTTTCCAAAGGCAAAATCATTAAGTAGCCACATTTTATCGGTGTATTGGGCGTATCTGTCGGTAAGTTTTTCCAAATGTGCGGGCTCCATACAAAGCACCAAATCTGCCTTTTGCAAATCGGGCTCGGTCAGTTGGGTGGGTCGGTACGGAGTAGGTGTGATATTGTTTTGCGCCAAGAATTTGAGCACTTTTTGCGGTACGGAAATTTCCGGGTCTACATACATTCCCCGAGAAAAGACTTCTGCTTGCGGCAGAAGTTTTTTAGTGAGTTCCTGTGCCATAAAACTGCGGCATACATTGGCGTGGCAAATAAATAATATTTTCATATACACTCTACAAGAATTTTATAAAATATCGGTATGGATGTGTTTCTAAAAATTATTATTGGCTTTTTATTATTCTTCACACCTTTTGCGTTCGCAGGGGCCGAACCTTGGGGATTTTCCGTGTTACAAGGCGGGGTGGTATTGTGTTGGGCACTACTGCTTTTTTCACGGCGCAGATTGATTTTTTCTTCGGTATTTAAACCTGTCTTTTTTACATTAGCTTTTTTGATTGTTTTGACGTTAGTACAGCTTTGTTTCCCTAAAACTTTGCTGGATCCGGTGGCGGCCTATCCGGTAACGCTGATGCCGTTGTATAGTTGGGAACATATTTCTTTATTTATCACTTATTTAGCGGTGGCGGCGCTTGTGCCGCAGCTGTACAGGTCACAGGAAGATGTTAGCAAATTGCTCTTTTGGATGGTTATGAGCACTGTGGCGGTGGCACTATGTTTTGTGTGTTTGCCCAACGGAGATTATATTTTCTATTTTACGGGATTGCGCGCCGGAATAGGGCCGTTTTTAAACCGTAATCACGCGGCTATGTTTTTTGTATTGGGTGCATTGGTTACGTTAGGTGTATTTTTTATGGGTCAATTACACGCAAGCAAAATAGTCAGTCATCGTCAAAAAAATGCTTTTTATATTCGTCAAATTTGTTTATTTGCGGTATTTGCCGGCCTATGTGTAGCCGCCGTAATGACGCGCTCGCGCGGGGGCATGTTGTCCTTGTTGGTAGGTATTTTTTGTTATTCATTTTTATGTACGTGGGCTGTGCCGCATCAATTAAGAAGAAAACTGAAAGGATTTTTTATTACCTTAATTTTTCTGTTATTATCTGCGGGGTGGATTTATACCCATGTGGAAGATATCAACGCTTTTGCACACCGCGCAACCGGTGCTTCGGCCGAAACGCGTAAAATGATGTATCGTTCTGCGGAAAAAATTCTAACGCAGCGCCCGGTATGGGGCATTGGTGTAGGGGCTATGCCGGTAGTGATTACCTCTTATGTGGAATGGCCGATGAATGCGTATATTGAACGCTTGCATAATGATTGGTTAGAAATTTTGTTGGGAGTGGGGTGTGCAGGCGCTATTCCGATTGTGTGGGGTGTTTTATGGTTTATTTGGCTGGCTTTGAAACGACTTAAACGCTTGGAAGTGCGTAAACAATTTTTATTTGCCGCTTTATTAAGTGCTTTGGTAGCAATGAGTACGGGCAGTACGGTAGATTTTCACTTTTTCATTCCGGCCAATGCTTATTTGTTCTTCCTACTGTTAGGAAGCGTGTGTGCGGCCACCTATGCCAAACATCATATACATGAAATTCCCTTAAAATGGTGGTTGCGGGCGCTGATTTTAGTTGTGCTGTGTCTTTCTCTGTATGTTCCTACGCAAAAAACCCGCGCATGGCGTTGTGTGGTATTTGGCAGAGGGTATAAAACCGTTGCCAAATTGGCACAATATGAACAATCGGTGGCATATTATCCGTCGCCGCGTTACGCGGTACGTTTGGGTAATGCCTACTTTAACGCTTCGCTTCGGGCAGATACGCCGCAGGAAAAGGCGGATTTGCGGGCGAAAGGTTTTAACATAGCTACTACTTATCTACGACGTTATCCGAAAGAAAAAGAACTTTCTCGCTTGTATTTGCGGACCCACCCCAGAAGGTAGACTGGGCAAACGGCTCCATATTTGGTAAAATAGAGTATATGAAGAAATATACTCTATTTTTAACTGTATGCTGTTTGTGCTGTCTGGTGGGCTGTAGTACAGGGGGAAAACAAAACACGGCCAAAACATCGGGCGCACAGAAACAGATTTTGCAACAGGACGTATTGCAAAGCCTCAAGCAAGTGCGTTCGTCCCAGGCCTACAAATTGCAACCGGGAGATTTGGTGGAAATTCAAGTGTTCCGGGAAGACAATATGGACCGTACCTTACGCATTAGCGGAAACGGTACGATTACCTTTCCGTTGGTGGGCGTAGTGCCCGTGGCGGGACTTTCGCTGGAAGAAGCTGAACAACGCTTGATGTTGCACTTGAGCGATTACCTAAGAAATCCGCAGGTTTCTATCTTAGTTAAAGAATACGGAAATAAAACCGTATATGTATTGGGCCAGGTACACAAACCCGCAGCCATTCAAATGCCGCCCGAGAAACCGCTAACGGTATTGGAAGCTATCACATCCGTAGGCGGATTTACCGATATTGCTAATACTTCCAAAGTGCGTGTGTTGCGCATGGAAAACGGCAAACAAACTACACTGGACGTGGACGTGAGTCAGATTACCAAGCAAGGCAATAAATCTTTGGATATTGCACTAATGCCGGGTGATGTGGTGTTTGTTCCGCAGAGTATGTTCTAAGGATTTTTATGAATCAGGAAAATAAAGAAGAACTGGATTTAAGCGAAATTATCGGCATCGTGCTCAAACGCTTTTGGCTCATTGTCGGGCTGGTATTGTGCGGTTTGATAGCGGCGGTGCTGGTAAACGTTTTTATGCGGCCGGTGTATGAAGCAACCGCGTTGATTATGATTAATAAAGAAGACGCCGGTAAATTGGACGTAAGTCATTATGGCTCTTTTATGAGCGAAGAAGACTACTACCGCACTCAATACCAATTGTTGGAAAGCCGTTCTTTGTTAGAGCGGGTGTATAAACAACTGGATTTGGGCGAGTATGAGCAATTTGAAAATCCCGGCGGGGTGAGAAAGCTAAAAGCCGCACTTAAAATTTCGCCCATTACGCGCAGCCGTTTGGTGAATATCAGCGTACGCAGTTATGATCCGCAATTAGCCGCTGAAATAGCAAATGCCATTGCGAACAACTTTGTAGAAGAAAACATCAGCAACCGTATTTCTATGGGGCAAGATGTGATTCGGGCGCTAGAAAGTTCGGAAAACAGCCCGGAAGAACAAGAGCTGTTAAATTCCATGCCGCAAGTGGTCAATAGCGATTTTATTAAATCACTAAAGCAACAGGCCTCTGCCTTGGAAAGACAATGGGCACAATTATCTGCCAAATACACGCCGTTGCACCCGGAAGTAATTTCCGTCAAAAAACAATTGGCCGCTGTCAATACGCAAATTGCGGTGGAAACACGCCGTTTGGTGCAGAGTATTAAAATTGAACTTTCCGGTCAGTTTTCGGGCAACAATATCCGTGTGGTAGATCCGGCCATTGTACCGGGCCGCCCGGTACTGCCGCGCAAATTGCTTAACTTGATTATTGGGGCGTTTGCGGGCGGGTTGTTGGGACTGCTGATTGTGTTTGCCTTAGAATTTTTGGACCAAAGTGTAAAATCTTCGGAAGATTTGGAAGAAAAATTGGGGCTGGCGTTTTTAGGTTTTGTGCCGTATGAAAAAAATAAAAAACGCGAAATTGAATATTCCTCACTCTTAAAAGAGGGCAATTCTTTGCAAGCCGAAAATATACGCAATATCCGCACGATGTTGGGCTTTGCGCTGTCCGATGTGCCCAATGCGCCGTTTTTGATTACCAGTTCTATGCAGGGCGAAGGAAAAAGCCATTTGTCCTCTAACTTAGTAGTTGCGTTGGCGCAAGCCGGCAAAAAAGTATTGTTGGTGGACGGCGATTTACGCCGCTCTCGCTTGCATAAAGTATTTCGGCTGGGAGTGGATAAGGGGTTAAGTAATATCTGGTCTTCTGATCCGCAAAAAGCCGATTATCAGACTAACGTGCAAGCGGTGGCCGACATACCGAATTTATTTGTGATGACTTCGGGTCAACGCCCGCCCAATCCGGCCGAATTATTAAGCACGCCGAAATTGGGAGATTTTATCAATTGGGCACAACAGAATTTTGACCATTTGGTCATAGACTGCCCGGCTATTTTGCCTGTGTCTGACACGATGCTGTGGGGAAAATATGTTCCGCGTGCGGTATTTGCCATACGCTACGGTAAAACCAATGCCAAACTGGCTAGAATAGCTTTGGATAAACTGGATAAAGCCGGCATTAAAGTGTTGGGTGCGGTTATCAGCCAGTACCGTCCCGAAGCTTTGTCTTACGGTAGATACGGCTATTACAAGAGCTATCACTACTACGACAGCAGAGATGAAAAGAAGAAAAAATAATTTTTTCTTGTCTGTAAAAAACCCGCAACCTAGTTGCGGGTTTTTTCTTTCATAAAGTGCTTTTTATTAAAAATTCGTTAATTTATAGGTTCTGCAAATGGTATTTCCCGTGTCACCGCAATTAGTTTTGTCGCTGATTAATTCGCCTCCGAAGCTTTCACAAATCGCTTTGCCGCGCGCTTTGTTTGAAGCATAAGTAACACAGCGGATTTCGCCTTTTGTAGAACCTGTATTATTATGACGATGATATAAAGTGAAAGAGGCAATACGGCTGTCACCTTCGTCATAATAGATAGCAGAGGTATAAGAAGCATTAGTTGAAAATCCGGCATGTCCAATAGACAATCGGTCTTCATGGGTTTTTGGTAAATCTTTAGAAAGGGAAACAGGCAATTCGTCCCAATCTGTGGCATAATATCCGTTTTCCAAATAAAAAGCGTCTTGCGCGGCTTCAATACTGCGAGCGGCTTGTATCATAGCGGCGTAGCGGCTTTTATCCACGGCGCGCTGATATTGCGGCAGCGCAATCGCGGCGAGTATGCCGATGATGAGCACAACGACTAATAGTTCAATTAGGGTAAAACCGTTATTAAATAGAGTTGTCGTCCTGAGGTGTTGTCGCTCAGGACCCCGTTGTTTTTTAGTAAGCGGTTGAGGCCCTGAACAGAAACTTTTCAGGGCGACAGTATTGTTTTTATTTTTGTTCATACTATTCTCCTTTC
>JAGCKY010000172.1 GCA_017647245.1 Elusimicrobiaceae bacterium | reverse complement strand
CATAGCCAACGGAACCCTTCCGGGATGTTGGCTACCGGGAAAAACACGCCAGAGAGCAAAATAGCCGGCAGTAATATCAATACACCGCCCATCATGGCTTGTTGTTGGGTGTTGGCGATGGTACTAATGAGGGTAGCTACGGATAGCGCACAAGCGGCTAATGCAATACCATTAAGGAAAAATTGCCAAACCGTTCCCCTGTACACAATACCAAATCCTCACACACCTATACATAGCAGTAGTGTTACCACTCCAATACCAATAAAGAAGTACGGTAACACTTTACCCAGCAAATTATCGGCTGTAGAAGCCGGAGAGGATATTAATTTTTCCATGGTTCCCATTTCTTTTTCTTTGGTAATGGCCATGCTCCCTACAATCATCAAAATAATAAAACTGGTCATAACCAGAAGGGCCGGCACCATAAAAGCCGCCGTGCTCATTTGTGGGTTAAACAAAATACGTGTATCTAATGCAAGCCGCGTCTGCTCGCCCAACCGGTACCCGTTGCTGGCCGCTACGCGCGCTAAAATTTGGCTGACATAAGCATTTACCTGTTGTGCACGTTGGGCATTGGTAGCATTGATAAGTAGTTGAATAGGTTTATTTTGCCGCTCTAAAGCATATTCAAATCCTTGCTCGGGGGCCACCAATACCGCTTCTGCCTTGTATGTTGTTAATAAAGCGCTGGGATCTAACACATTGACGCCGTCCACGTGGTGCACTTGCTTAAACCAACGGGAAGCAACTGCCCGCGTTTGAACTTCCCGTGCAATCGCAGAGGGTTTACTGACAACGACCATTTCTATATTTTTTACTTCACTGGTTAGCGCAAGCCCGAACATGGTTAATTGGACTATAGGAACAAAAAAGATAGCCACGATCATTTTAGGATCACGGAAGATTTGAACAAATTCTTTGCGAATTAGCCCTCTTACAATGCGTTTGTGTATCATGGCTCCACATCCGTTTTAAAGTTTCGTACGGCCAGCGCAATCATTCCCGTCATAAACAAAAATAGCGCAATAAAAGGAATCAGCAGACCACGTAGTCCCGCCCCACTTAAAAATAAGGCGCGGCTGATTTGTAAAAACCACCGTTGCGGGAATAACATGGTTACATATTGAAAGAAGGCGGGCATATTTTCAATAGGGAAAATAAATCCCGAAAACATAAAAGAAGGAAGCAACCCTATGGCAAAGCCAAACTGAATAGCAGATTGTTGTTGGCGCGTTATAACCGATATAAGCAGTCCCAGCGCCAGCGCTCCCATAATATAAAACAAACATGCTGTTAAATAGAGTACAAAACTGCCGTGAAACGGGATGCGAAATACCAGTAATGCCAGCGCAAATACAAGCAGTACATCAAAAAAAGTGAGTACAAAATACGGCAGTAACTTGCCGACTACAATCTCTAGCGGACGTAACGGTGTAGAAAGTAGCAGTTCCATGGAGCCGTTTTCCCATTCCCGCGCTACTGTCAGGGCAGTTAAAATAATGGCCAAAAATCCAATGATAACGGTACTTAGTGCCGGGACAATAAACCAACGGCTATTAAGTTCCGGGTTAAACAAATAACGCGTGCGGATTGCTACAAAAGGTGGCTCGTGCGAAGATAACATGGATTGTTGGGTGGCTTGCACAATACCTTGCATATAGGTAGTGGCTAAGGCGGCCATCGTATTATCTGTACCATCTATCAAAAGTTGCGCGTGGGCGACCTCTCCATTTGTAAAGGCAGTATGAAATCCGGGCGGAACAATCAATAATCCGCGCATACGGTTTTGTTGGAGTTGCAAATCCGCCTCCGCCGGAGTATGTGCGGCGATGATGTCAAAATACCCGGCCGCACTGGCTTGTGTTAAAAGTTCACGGGAGGAGTGGCTTTGATCATTATCGCGCACGGTAAGCGGAATATGATGATAATCCAGGTTAATCACAAACCCGAAAAATACCACAAACACCATAGGGAGCACCAACGCCACCGATAACGTAAAAATATCACGTTTAATGTGCTTGGCCTCTTTGCTGGCAATAGCCATAATGTGTTTAACTAAGGTGTTCATTTCGCCCCCGATATGGCTTTTAAAAACACGTCATCAAGTGTAGGTTCCGCCGTGCGTGTGATAAAATCGGATTTGTGTTTTTGGCAATATTTTTCAAATGCCGTGTTATCTGTAACATTTACACGTAATTTGCTACCAAAAACGGATACTTCCCCCAAAGACAAACTACGCATTTCTTGAGAGATAATTTGTTGATTACCTTGCGTAAAAGTAAGTTCCACGGGTTTTTGCGGAAAATAAGTTTTCTTTAAGTTATCGGGGGTATCTGTCGCCAAAATATGCCCGCGTTCCATGAGCACAATGCGGTGGCAGTACTCGGCCTCATCCATATAATGTGTGGTTACAAATATCGTTTTACCTTGCGAAGACAAACGACGGATAAGTTCCCAAAAGGCCTGCCGCGTTTGAGGAGAAGTACCCGCCGTCGGTTCGTCTAAGAAGATAAGTTCCGGATCGTGCAAAATAGAAGCGGCCAAAGCAATCATCTGCTTGGTTCCGCCCGAAAGTTGCCGCACGGGCCCTTTCGGAACGTTTGTAAGCCCGATAAATGAGAATAATTCATCTCTGCGTTGGTTAATTTGGGCTCGAGATAATTCATACAAACTGCCCGCAATATCCATATTTTCCCGCACGGTCAAATCCGGGTAGAGCGTGAATTTTTGAGACATGTACCCAATATGAGGTTTGAGCACCGAGATAGAAGCAGCCACATCTGTTCCGTTTACAAACACTTGCCCGGATGTTGGATTTAAAATACCGCACAAGGTGCGTATGGTGGTTGTTTTTCCGGCGCCGTTAGCCCCTAAAAAGCCAAAAATCTCTCCGCGCAGGACCTCAAAGGAAATATCGTTTACTGCTTTAAAATCTCCAAACGCAATGACAAGATTTTTTACTTGTATAATCGTATCATTCATGTTTCAAAAATAGTTCTGCAAAATTCGTAACGTGTAAATTTTCCATGACACTTTGCGGTTGGCCGCTGGCAAGCAATTTTCCGTTTTGTAGCACATGTACCTTGGCACAACGTTCGGCCTCGTCCATATAAGACGTGCTTAAAATAACGGTCATTTCCGGGCCTGCAACGTTATAGACAATGTCCCACAACTCCTGGCGCGAAACAGGATCTACCCCAATGGTAGGCTCGTCAAGTAACAAGAGCGCAGGGCGGTTTAACAGCACGCTCATAAGGCCTAATTTCTTATACATGCCGCCGGATAATTTCCCAGCCGGACGGTCCTTAAAAGGGGCCATGCCGGTGGCGGCTAATAATTCTTCCGCCCGCTTATGAAAAGCAGACTCGTCCAAATCGTATAAATCGCGGAAAAACTCTAAATGCTCCCACACGCTTAAATCAGGGTATAGGCTGGGTTCTTGCGGAAAATATCCGGTGCGGCTTATGGCCTCTTGCGCCGGGCATGCCTTTTCACGATAGGTAAAACTGAAGGTCCCTTTGTCGGGTTTTAACAGCCCTTTAATTAAGCGTAGCAGCGTGGTTTTGCCGGCTCCGTTCGGGCCTACCACGCCATGCACGATACCGGCTTCAAAAACGGTACTCACATCTGTTAAAGCCACCGTCGTATTGAGCGTTTTGGATATATGTTCTGCCCGAACTTCAATAGACATTATTTTACGAACTCCGTTTCCAACGTCATACCGGGTTTAATGGTTAAATTTTCATCATTCTCAAAACGTGTTTTCACGCCATATACAAGCCGGATGCGTTCTTCGCGCGTTTGTACGTTTTTAGGCGTAAATTCGGATTGGTCGTTAATCGCCAAAATGTGGCCCTTAAACGTTTTATCTGCTTCCGGCAAATAGCCGCTTACCTCTTGCCCGACAGACAAATTGGCCAGTTCATCATGCGGCACATACACCCACACATCAAGTTCTTTCAAATTGGCTACGGTAAGCATTTTTTTGCCCGCGCTGATAAATTCATGGGGCTCATAGTATTTATAAAGCACTTGCCCGTTAAGAGGGCTGGTAAGCGTGCACCAACTTTGCTGGAGAGCGGCTTCGTCATACTGATGTTTTTTTAGGTCATAATTCTCTTGCGAACCGGCCGTCGTTTTCAAAAGTTGTGCTGCCCGGTTAAATTCTGTTTGCGTAATTTCTTTTTTAAGGTTTGCCGCATCACACGTCAAACGTGCTACTACTTGCCCTTGCGTTACCGGGGAACCTTCTTCTACTAAAATTTCTTGAATGGTATCACTCAAACGTGCAGAAATATCTACGGACACGGCTTCGGCCACTCCACTGTAATGAAACGGTGTGCTGCGGAAAAACGTCAATGCCACGATTACTAAAATTAAAAGTACCACTACGGCTATGATAATTCTTTTTTTCATAAGGTCTCCTTGCTTAAACTATTTAAAATGGCTAATTGATTGAGTTGCTCCACTTGCACATCTGCCAAAGAAAGTTGGCTTTCCAACAAATCTAAATTGGCTCTGTCCACTTCAAAAAAAGTAACGGCCCCGGCTTTATAGGCCTGATACGTAAGGCGTGCCGTTTCACTGGTTTGTTTAATGGTATCTTTGAGCAAATTTTCTTGCACTTGCAGACCGTACAAGCGATCTTTGGCCGATAAAAATAAGGCCGTCAATGTTTCTTGTGTATCCTGTTTTTCATAGGTTTTGGCGCGAGACAGTTCCTTTTGTGCCTTGGCTTGCTGACGGTCTTTGCCGCCTTCAAATAACGGGACAGAAACAGCCACTCCCGCACGCCCTAAAAATACATGTTCGCGGATAGCACCGTTGGGATATTCAAAGTAAGCACCGCCTTGAAGTGCCACGCGCGGATAAAGCGAAGATTTATAACTGTCGGCCAAATAATCGTAATACTGGGCCATTTCATCCAAAGCGGCCAATTTAGGGGAGTTTTCATCAAATTCGCTCTGCCCGTATGGGCGGAACAATTGGAGCGTATTTTCTAACGGGTCCGTATCTAATACGGCGGATGTTTTATTTTCTTCTTTGGCGTTAGCAAGGCGTTTATCTGTTGGGTATGAGGGGTCAATGTTGTAATCAGTTCCGGTCAACTTAAACAGCGTACGTAATTGCCCTGCCAATGCACTACGTGCCCCACTCATAGCCGTTTGCGTTTTCAATACTTGTTTGCGGGCAATAGAAACGTCTAAATTACTTTTAGAACCGGCTTTGTAAGCGGACTCCACATCGGCAAGTTGCTTTTGCACAACTTCCAATTGTCCGTTAAGCAGCACCAATTGTTGTAAAAGTTGTTGCACCGCAAAATACGATTGGCGCACTTGCAATAAAATTTGTTTCCGGGCAAATTCATAAGACTGTTCTTGCGCACTGGCCACTTTAGAAGCACTTTTTTTAAGAGCACTGCGTGCCCCGTTATCAAATAGTACCCAACTAGCTGTAGGTCCGACAGAATATCCCCAAGTATCGCCAAATTTTAGCTCTTGCCCACCGAACTTGAGCGTGGGAACTTCCGATACCCAAACTCCCTTTGCATCTAATGACAAAGACGGATAAAGGGACGACGACACGCTTTTTTCCTGTGCTTGTGAAGAACGGACTTGTGCTTCTAAACCTTGCAGTTGGGCGGAAGATTTAAGTGCATCCCGCTCGCAATCAGCCAAGGACAAAGAAGAAATCTCCAACCCATAAACGGTTGTTGTAGTAAATAGTACCAGTAACCGAAATAGCTTTTTCATATTTTCTCCCTATTGTTATTTTATCACATTAAGAGGATGTGTACTTCGGAAATTGGATACATATTTTTAGATGCCATAAAGCCCCTTAACTAAGTAAGGGGCTTTTTTCTCTACAAATGCTTTTACGCGCTTGGCTAGACAAAACTTTTAATTATTCCATGGTTTGTGCCCAATATTTTAACTCTTCCACCGAAGGGTTTCCGTTTAGAACTTTGCCTGGTTTAATTTGGGCAATGGTGGCCACGCTCGGTTTTAAGTCCTCGGCGGTGTTTCCCATGCCGCTACTGCCGGAGGTGGCAAACAGGACAATCTTTTTATTGGAAAAATCGTGTTTCTCTAAAAACGTTTTCACAATATGCGGAGCCGTACCCCACCAAATTGGAAATCCAAGATAAATCACGTCATATTCTTTGACCGAAATATCATTTTCTGCCATTTCCGGACGGGAAGATTCATTACTCATCTCTACCGAACTACGGGAGTTGCTATCACGCCAGTTCAAATCGGCTGCCGTGTAGGGAACGGCGGGCTTGATTTCATAGATATCCGCGTGAAGCGCTTTGGCCAGATTTTCCGCTACTTTTTTAGTGTTTCCCGTGGCAGAAAAATACGCCACTAATGCTTTTTGGGTGATCAATGTGGGGACAGGTTGTGTCTCCTTTTCCACAGTTACTTGTGGGGTAGGTTTCGTATTACACGCTCCCACGAACAACGCGGCTATCAAAAATACGAGTATTTTCTTCATGGTATCTCCTTATATCCCGGCTTTCACGATATCTTCAGCAATTAGTTCCGGCGTTAAGCGATACTTTTTGTAGAGCTCACTAAGCGGCACTTTGTCTGTGAACTCCTTAAATGAGCCATAGTTAAGTACTTTCATATCGCTACTACCGTAGAAACGGGCTACCTTTTCGCCAAAACCGCCGTCAAGTTCGCCGTCTTCAAGTGTAATAACAATTTGATGATTTGTTTTTAAATTGTTAAGCAAGTCCGTATCAAGCCCGGTGATAAACCGCGGGTTAATCAGCGTAGCATCTATATTTAATTTGGCTTTTAAATAGGCCTTTACTTCACGCGCTTTCTCAAAGAAAGTTCCCGCGCCAATTAGGGCCACTTTACTCCCTTTTTCCGTCATGTTAAACTTGTTCAAAACGGAGTAATCCGTGGTATCTTTTGTGCCGCAGGACACAAAATTCATCGGCACGCGTATTGCCACCGGGTATTTGTTTTGATGCAAGGACCAGTCGAGCATTTGCATGTATTCTTCTTTGCAGCTTGGTGCCAAATACACCATGTTGGGAATAT
>JAGCKY010000171.1 GCA_017647245.1 Elusimicrobiaceae bacterium | reverse complement strand
GCAAAGGTCACTTGACCGATTACACTTTGACTGAAGCGTTTTATCCCAAACCCGTACAAATTATTTTTGACGATAAAACGGTTATGCATAAACACCCCAATGCGCTCACTCTGCAAGCGTTGGACCAAGCCGACCACGTCATTGGTGAGCAAACCGTATACAGCATTGGCGGTGGAGATATTCGCACGGACGAAAATTTCGGCCAGCCAATTAACAACATTTATCCGCATAAAAATATGGACGAAATTTTGGAATATACTTCCGAGAAAAAAATGCTGCTGTGGGAATATGTGGAAGAATTTGAGGGCCCGGACATTTGGGTTTTTCTAACCGACGTATGGGAAAAAATGAAAGACACCATGAACCGCGGTTTAAGCAGACGCGGCGTGTTGCCGGGATCACTTAATTTAGAGCGCAAAGCCCAGCGGTATCTGTATAAAGCGGAAAATTCTCCGCGCTATTTGCGGCGCATTAATAATTTGTTTTCCTATGCGCTCGCGTGCTCGGAAGAAAACGCATCGGGCAGTATTGTGGTAACCGCACCGACGTGCGGCTCGTGTGGCGTAGTACCTGCCGTGTGCCGCTTAATTCAAGAGGTTTGCGAATTTGAAGACAATACCATTATCCGCGCGCTGGCTACGGCGGGGCTTTTTGGCAATTTAGCCAAAGCCAATGCGTCTATTTCCGGTGCGGAAGTGGGTTGCCAAGGCGAAGTGGGCGTGGCATGTGCCATGGCTGCCGCGGCCGCGTGCCAGTTGGAAGGCGGCGACAATAAACGCATTGAATATGCCGCCGAAATGGGCTTGGAACATCACCTAGGACTCACGTGTGACCCGGTGGACGGACTCGTGCAAATTCCGTGTATTGAGCGCAACGCCTTAGCCGCTTCGCGCGCGCTGGATTGCGCGACGTATGCGCTCATGTCCGACGGACAAAACCGCGTTTCGTATGATGATGTGTTAGCCACTATGATGCAGACGGGCAAAGATATGAATCAGGCCTACCGCGAAACCTCACGCGGTGGCTTGGCGCACTTTTTCAAAGAAAAATTGCTCCGCCGAAAAAACAAGAAATAAAATCTGCAAAATATTACGGCAATATATAGAAGCGCCACGTACTAGGAGTATCTCTGTAAGTAGCCGCTTCTATCTTTTCGCAAAAAGTATGTGCTGAAAAAGAAGCCTGCGAGGTACGCTCGGCACATTGTATGGCTCTACTTGAAGGAACTGCATAAAATCCACCACATCTGTAAGGCCCCGACCGCCAAGCAATTATCATACTGCCGGAGCTCGTAATCGTCATTTGTATTTCATCATTGTAACGTACCGAATCTTCTTCTCCGCTACTTGTGACACCACAGAAGGATGAGGAACTACTGCTGTCAGGCCTAGACGACCAAGAAGGCATTTGTATATCCAAATCAGCAAAACTTTTGGCATATTCTCCGTTGGCTAAATAATAAGAGTGCTGCGCGTCTAAATAGGATTTTGCCAACACTTTGAGTTGCGCGTTTTTGGTTTTCCACACCGCTTTTTGATATTGCGGCAAGGCGATTGCGACCAAAACGCCGATGATTAATACAACGACTAATAGCTCAATAAGGGTAAAGCCGTTATTAAATAGAGTTGTCGTCCTGAGATGTTTTTGCTCAGGACCTCCCTCTTTCTTGTTATTGGTTGTTGTAAAACGGCAACAGCCCAAAAAGCGGGAGATGCTGAGTAACAACTTCTCAGCATGACATGCTTTTTTTATATTTTGTTTTTTCATAAGGTCTCCTCTCTTTTTTCTTGTCGTCATTCCGGGCGTGGACCAGCAATCCAGCTGTTATAAAGGCCTTTCTACCTTTATTTACTATGGATTCCCGGTTGCCTGCGGCCCCACGAATGACAACCTAAAATATCCCTACCTCCGTATTGTACCAAAAAAAAAAAACAAGTCAAGCCCTATTTTTCAGACGAGAAAAACCCCGCTTAAAAGCGGGGTATCAAATAAAAACTACTTACGGCTGTGGGACGAAATGCGGGCGGTCCGGGTCGCGCTCTATGGGCTTAAGATCTATTTCATTAATCAGTAGCTCCGGCGCAACTATTGCCATATCCGATAAGGAAAATACTTCCGCCTTATCCCCCGCCGTCACAATATCGCGTAGCGCACGCGTATCATTTTCTTGCTCGGCCGCCAAGCCGTATACCCATTCCCGCCGGCCGTCAGCCGTGTAAATGCGCTCAGCGATATTGAGCCCGCCGCGGCCTTGCCAAGAGTGAATAATATAGCAATACTCCAATTCTTGCGCGCGGCACAAATTCATTAATTTTTCTTCCAGTTGCATTTGCGGCAAGGGCTGACGCGCCGAAATAAACACATTACTTAACGTCGCACGCGGATATTGACCGCCGCGTGTATATGCATGGCCGTTACTTTGTTTTTGCCCCGGAAGCAGACTGCGCAAAGTCGGAATTTCTTTGAGCTTGCCGTTTTCCACTACTTGCAACTCTTGTGCGGCAACGCCTTCGCTGTCTACCGGACGAAATCCTAGCAAAGGCAAACCGTTGAATGCACGCTGTTGCGGCTTATCCGTCACGTCTAGGCCGGTGCTCATAATACGGCGGCCTACTTTTTTGGTCAGTTTTCCGACAGACGGGTCTTCTAAATTAGACTCCATCAGCAGCGGCTTGGTGTTACGCAAATTATTAATAAGCAAACGTTCTAAAAATTGCGCCACACCGTCTTGCACTAGTAGCACCGGACCCGTGTAAAAATCACCTTTTTTGGCCTCGTGCATACGTTGCGTGTATTGCAAAAATTGCGCCGCTTTCCGACGGATAAAAGGTTCTTCTTCGGCGCGCTCCAGCGGCAGTACATAGAAATCCACAATATCTTCTTCCAAACCATCTTGATTGCGGAATTTAGCCGAAAAAGTAACCGTGTTTTGCGGCGTTTGCACTTGTGAAAAATTTCCCTCGCTATCTAAAAAGAAACTTTGTTTTTGTCCAAACATCAGGCGCACGCCGTAACTTTCCAAATAGTCATACCGTTTGCCTTGCGCGGATAATTCCTGCACGAGTTTATTGTAATCTGCGCGCGAGCGCGGCTCAAAATCCGTCAACTCATCTACAAATTGTGCTTGCGGCGCGCGGGAAAATTCTGGCTCTTGCGCGGGTAATTGTTTATTGCGCTTAATGGCGTCTTTGTGCTCGGCACGTTTGGCGGCGCGGATATATTCGCGGTCGGTCAAATACCACAAATTATCGCGCAAAGACTCGTAACTGTTTAATGCACGCGCTTGGCTAAACGTTTTATTTTTTTCTTCTAATCCCGAGCTGTTTTGTTTACTGTCTCCGGCGTACAAATAGACCGATACTTGCACTTGCGGTGTATTTTCTTTTTGCTTTTCGTCTACTTGACTGACCAGCGCGCCCAATTTTCCCACAAACACCTGTGCTTGTCCTATCTCTATGCGGTAAACGATATAAAACGGTTTTACTTCGCCGGGCAAATGCAGTTCTTTTTTACTGCGTTGCATTTCGTCTTGCATCGCGCGGAAATAAATATTGTCCGGCAACGCCGCCGCATACAAATTCCCCGCAAACAAAATGATCGCTAAAAATGCGTATCTCATTTTTTGCCTCCTTTCTCTAAATTCGGAGAAGGCAACAAAGGCGGTTTCCACGGACTTGTTTGCGTACGTTCGGTTTCCAGCGCTTCTAACAGCAAACTGGGCGAAATGTTGGTCTGCGGCACCCACCCCGATTCAGCTCCGCACGAGCCGTCAAAAACGGTATCATCATCGCCCACAGCCAGCACGCGGTTAAAGCTCACTAGCGGTGTGCCGACAATATCCAAACCGCGCACCATTTCTTTGCGTCCGTCGGGATACACGCGCCACACCAGTTTAGTTTCTAGTTTAAAACTCTGCGGCATGGATTTGCCCGTAAAGGTAAATCCGCCCCCCAAATCCTCTACGATAAAACCGTACGCTTTTCCTTGACGTTTAATTTCGGCAAGCAACATTTTTTCCAATTCCTCATACGGCACGGTTTGCGAAGAAGTAGCCCGCACAATCCCCATACGCGCCACCGCGCGGCGGCCTAATTCTTTGCGCCCATGCCCGTTAGATACATTGAAACCTTGCACGGGGCTGGACGCCATTAAGAAATTTTTCAACACGCCGTTTTCAATCAGCGTCACCGGGCGGGATTTGACCCCCTCGTCGTCATACATATAATGTCCGCGCAAGGTCTGGCCTTGGAAAGTTTGCAAAGTGGGGTCATCTACTACTGTGAGCAAAGGAGAAATCACTTGCTGACCCACTTTGCCCGTAAATGTCTGACCCTCGGATTCGTTTTTCTGACGGTGACCTTCCAAGCGGTGGCCCAATACTTCGTGCACAAATACCGCCGCGGCTTTGCCTTTTAAAATAGTCGGCGCGGTAAAGGGCTCGCCTTCCGGGGCGTTACTCAATTGTTCCAATTCCGCCAGCGACTGACGAATATCGGCGCTTAACTGCTTCAAACTAGGTAGTTCGTCTGCCGACGAAACATTGTAATCTTTAAAACGCTCTATTTCCATGCCGTCTTGCGTGCGATTTACTACATAGTACATTAACCGCATACGACTGTAAGGTGTTTTTAGGCGTGTACCGCGGCTATCTGCAAAGTAGCGATGGCCGCGCGTATAGCCAAAATTTACGGCATAGTCCAATACATATTTTTTGCCTTGCGGTAATTTGGACGCTTGCGCAAGTAAATCTTTGATTTTATCTATGTCCACTTCCGGCCATGTTTGCGTTTGGCAAAAAGTTTCTTTCGGCGGGAAAACAAAATCGTCCGACGGGTCTTTCATTTGCGTCATTGTGCGCGAATGCGAAAGCACCGCGCTGTATGCTTTTTGTTCGTCTTTTGTGGCTTGCTCGGTTAAAGTCCACCAAGCCCGCTCAAAAGCCGCCGTGTTTCCCGCAGTAGGAAAGGGCACTTGCCCGCTGCTGGCTAAATCAAAATTTTCGCGCTCGCCCTTTAAAGCGCGCGTATTATCCAAAGACAAACTGCCTACCCGCGCCTGCACGTCCCCCAATCGCTCCTCGCGCGTCTGCACGTCCACCGCGCCGAAAGATGCGCTCACATTGAGCACCTCTTGTTCTTCATACGTATAAGCCAAATAATACACAGGCGGTTTTTGCTTTTTTAATGTTTTAAAATTGCGTGTGAGTTCTTTGCCCATTAATTGTAACGGTAATTCTTGTCGCACGTCGCAAATGGTCTGCGCAAAAACAGGCAAACACAGCAAACAAAATAAACCTATCCAACCCAATTTATGCATAAATTCCTCTCATTAATTTATCTTATTGTAGCAAAAAGGCAAGGCGTGAGAAATGAAGTATCGCAGAAAAATAGGCAACATTTTTGTAAACTATTTTTTCGCCAGACGAGGACACAGCGACCGAGTAATACTGGCGGCACGCGCGCGGAGCGCGGAGGTATGCGAGGGAGCGAGGACAAAGTATGGCGGAAAAATAGGCAACATTTTTGTAAACTATTTTTT
>JAGCKY010000170.1 GCA_017647245.1 Elusimicrobiaceae bacterium | reverse complement strand
GGCCATAAAGGCTTTAAGGGCTAAAATGTTGGCAAAGTATGTCCGATTGTAGAAAAATACGTAGCAGCAGATGATGAAACGTTTGTAGCCAACTGTAAATAACATTGGTGTGCAGGTTTAGCAGTTGTATAAAAAATCCCCGCTTGCAAAAAGCAATACGGGGATTTTTTGAAACAAAATTAGTTTTAGAATTTCACGCCGAGTTTTAACATCACGGTCCAATACGTGAAATTGTCATGGCCGAAACGGTCTTTCATATCGCTGCGCAGGCCTACCCAATTGTAGCGGCCTTCCGCACCGAACACGACCGTTTCGTCAATGTCAAATTCCAACCCGGCGCCCAACATCCACGCAAAATCCGTGCTGTCATAGATGGTTCTGTCACCGGTGGTTTGATTTTTCTCACGCGCATACATATAACCCGCGCCCACGCCGCCCGTACCATACAAGCGTGTCATGGATCTGGGGAATAAATACACGCGGCCGGTCACTAAAGCCGTAGCTGTGCCGGAGCGGTATTTTACATCTTGACCGCCGCCGGTGGTAAACAAACCGCCCGTGGAAAAACCAGTATAGTTACCGTCCAAACCTAACGTCAAAAACGGCAAGATATTGCGCACAAAAGCAATCCCGCCGGTAAAGCCGGTATCGCCGATTTCCAAGGTTTGGTTGTTTTCGCTCCAGTGTTTGTTTAGAAAAGAAACACCGCCAAAAAACTCCACGCGCGACAAGTTGGTATACAACCCGTGCAACGGAGTTTCTTCGTAATTGCAGCAAGCATATTTATCTGCGGCGTAGGCCATCGGGGCCGCCAGCAGTAATGCTAAAATAAGTAGTTTTTTCATAGCTCTCCTTATAGTAAGATACGACCTTTCTTATATTTTATTTTTTTGAAACGCCTTTGACAATACACAGCTCGCGCCGTGTATCTTGAAAAGTGCCCGCCGCCACTTGGCGTACTACGTCGTCCCATTGGCCGCGTGCTTTTAAAATTTGCTCGCAAATCTCGCGCACTGCGCCGTATCCGCCGCGTTTGGACGAAATATAATCGGCCAGCGCTTTTACTTCATCCACGGCATTGTCTACACAAATGCGAAAACCCGCGGCATTTAATACACCTAAATCAATAATATCATCGCCGATAAAAGCGGTTTCTGCCGGGGTTACCCCAAAGCGCGCGCAGGCGTCTAGCAAAGCGGCGGTTTTGTCCATCGCGGAATAGTACAAAATATCCATACCCAGCATTTTGGCCCAGTATTGCAAAACGGGGGCCGACCCGCGTGACACAATGCCCGTGCGTACCCCGCACGCGCGCAGGAAAATCATGCCCATACCGTCTAAAGATTCAAAGTTTTTCACTTCAATGTGATTGCCTTGTCCGTCGGTATACCAGCAAAGTTTGCTGTCGGTCATCACGCCGTCTACGTCGGTAAGTAATAATTTTAAGTTTTTCGCTTTTTGAATAAAAGACTCGTTCATACTTAAATTATACCAATTCGCCCCTACCCCCGAAAATTATATAATGAGAGTATGAAGAAGATTTGCGCTATGTTGGCGGGATTGCTTTTGCTGGCCGGTTGCACGCCCAAAACGGTCATCAGCCAAAGCTATGATTTTAATCAGATGAACCGCATCGGCATTATGGGGTTTACGACTCACTATAATGATCTATCCGGTGTGGAAAATTTATTTGCCAAATACTTAATAGAGTCGGGCTTTAAAGTAGTGGAACGTGCGCAACTGGACCAAGTGCTTAAAGAGCACAACATTTCGGTTTCCGGTTATTTATCACCTGCGACCACCAAAAAAATCGGCGAGATTTTGGGTGTAGATGTCTTGTTGGTGGGCGAAGTAACTTCTTACACGCCCACGCGCACGGAATTAACATTAGTATCCAGCCATAAAACGGAATCGCGCCCGGTTTACGCACAAACCATTGCACCCGGCCCGGACGGACGGCCGGCGGCGCATTTACAGCAAGTCGGCACGCAATACAGCCAAAGCACCGACGTGCGCCCCAGCGAATATACCATTAATGCACAAGTGGGCATTATTGCCAAACTGGTGGACGTGGAAACGGCGGAAATTGTGTGGATCGGCTCTTGATCGCAAGACAGTTCCAGCGCCTTAAACGCCGCAGACAGTATTGCGCGGCAACTGGTAAAAAGTTTTACCAAAGAACTGTCCAAACGGCAGGGCAAATAAGATGAAACCCATTACCGAACAAGAGAAAACATTATTTCCGGCCGTGTTTAATTTGTTCTTTTTTACGATTAAGTTATTGATAGTAGTATTGGTTTTATTTGCGGCGGTATTGATTGTCAGCCAAAGCTCAGTTTCGCCGGTCAGCACGCGCTTATTAAGCATGTACGCCTTGGAATATGCCGAATATAAAATCAAACCGGTGCGGGTTTATTTCCCGCAACCGTATATGGTAAATTTAGACAAAAATAAGAGGTAATTATGTTAGATATCAAACAAATTGTTGCAACCCCCGATGAAATTAAAAAACGCTTATCTCTGCGCAAACCTGAACTGGCCGCGCAAATTGATGAGGTGTTATCCATTTACGAAAATTACAAAAAAGTATTGGCGCAGGTAGAAGAAATGCGCGCCAAACGCAACAGTTTGTCTAAACAAATCGGCCAAATCAAACGCGAAAAAGGCGACGAAGCCGCGGCCGCCGCGATGAAAGAAGTGGGTGAACTTAAAGACAACATGGCCGCCAAAGAAGCAGAACTGGACCCGCTGAAAAATAAAATTGATGATTTGCTTTTGAGCATTCCGAATTTGCCGCATGAAGGTATCCCCGTGGGAAAAAGCGACGCCGATAACCCGGAAGTTAAACCGTGCGATATCCCGTTGCCGAAATTTGATTTTACGCCGCTGGATCATCAAGCCGTCGGTGAAAAACTGGGCATTTTGGATTTTGCCGCCGCGGCCACTTTGTCCGGCAGCCGCTTTGCTTTGTATAAAGGCGACGGCGCGCGCTTGGAACGTGCGATTATTTCTTTCTTTTTAGACACACACGCCAAAAAGGGTTACACGGAAATTTTGCCGCCCGTTATCGTTAATGAAGAAATTATGTACGGTACGGGCCAACTGCCCAAATTTCGCGAAGATATGTACGAACTGACGGGCGAGCCAAAACAATTTTTAATTTCTACGGCGGAAATTCCGCTGACTAACTTAAACCGCGCGCGCCAAATTGCCGAAGCGGAACTGCCGATTAAACTGACCGCATGGACGCCGTGCTTTCGTAAAGAGTCCGGCACGTACGGCAAAGATACGCGCGGATTAATTCGCAATCACCAGTTTAACAAAGTAGAGTTGGTGATGCTCTCCAAACCCGAAGATTCTTATAAAATGTTGGAAGTCATGGTGGAAGACGCGCAAGATGTATTGCGCCAATTGGGACTACCTTATCATGTGGTGGAACTGTGTTCGGGCGACATTGGTTTTTCATCGGCCAAAACCTATGACATTGAAGTGTGGATGCCCAGCGAAAACCGCTTCCGCGAAATTTCTTCTTGCTCTAACTGTTTGGATTTCCAAGCGCGCCGCATGGGCATGCGCTACAAAAACGCCAACGGCAAATTGGAATTTGTGCACACGTTAAACGGCAGCGGCGTGGCTGTGGGCCGCACTTTTGCCGCTATTTTGGAAAACTTCCAACAGAAAGACGGGTCCGTGATTATCCCCGAAGTGTTGCGCCCGTATTTCGGCAAAGATAAAATTGAGGCCAAATAATGCGTAAGCTGTTTGTTGTGATAGCCGCGGTGCTTTTCGCTACGACGTTGGCCGCGCCCGTTCGGGCCGAAATTAAATTGCCTGCCGACATTATGGAAAATGTCACGGTGGGCATTAACGGCGTGTATAATTTGGATTTTGACACTGCCAACGAAAATATCCAACAAGTCTTCAAAAAATATCCCGATCACCCGTTCGGTCACTTTGGTAATGCCATGGTGGCGTGGGCACGTTATGAATATGAATTTGAACTGAGCGACAGCGCGCAACAGAAAAAATTTGAGAAAATTTTGGACGATTCCATTGACGGTATCAAACATTGGATGAAAGCACATCCCAACGACCCCAACGCCTATATGGGTATGGGGGCGTTGCAAGGGTTGCGTGCGATGTTTTCCATGCGTACGCGCAGTTGGATCACGGCGTATTTTGCCGGACGCAAAGCCATTTCCAATTTAGAGAAATCTATGGAATTAGACCCGACCTATTACGATGCCTATTTCGGCTTGGGCATTTACAATTATTTTGCAGGCACTTTGCCCAGCGTAATTAAAGTGCTCGCACGTATTGTGGCTATCAAAGGCGACGTGGCGCAAGGCGTCAAACAACTTAACATCGCACGTGAAAAAGCCACATTTACTTCAGACAGTGCCAAACTGATTTTGATTGAAGTGCAAAACAACCGGTTGAGTCCTTTTTATGCGCCGGACAAATCGCTGGAATATATCAATCAGTTGCATGCCAAATTTCCCACTAATCCTTTGATGCACTATGTGGTGCTCATTTGCTTGTTTGAAAACGGCAAATATGATGAGGTAATTGCGGGCGGGCAGGAATTTTTGGGGCTTATCGGCTCTAATAAATTTTACAAGGAAATTTATATTCCGCGCGCGTATACCGCTATCGGTACGTCGTATATGGCAAAAGGCGAATGGGAAAAAGCACGCGCCGCTTTTGAACAAGGACGTGCGCAATATGCTAACCAAAACCCCAGCCGTTGGGGTGTGTGGAACGAATACCGCTTGGGGCAAATTTACGACGTGCTCGGTCAGCGCGAAAAAGCGATTGCCCAGTATAAAAAAGTGCTTTCCTTTAAAGACAAATGGGGTTTTGACGACGTTGCCAAAGCAGGATTGAAAACCCCGTGGCAAGGCGCCACCGGCAAGGGCGTAGGCCCCCTACCGCCGGAAGGTTAATTAATAAGTCCATCCTCTGTAAGTCGTAGAATTGATTCCTTGAGAAGGATTTTCTTTGCCTGTTTCCTGCTTACAAACTTTGGCCTGTATAGAAGAAAGGTCTGTGTTGTGAACGACGCATACATTTGAATGTTGCTTGCGCGGCGGATAAATTTGATATGCCATTTCTATTTGATCATGGCTACAACGAATATATACATCTGTTTTTTCGCTAAACAAATCTGCCCAACAAGTAATGTGTGTATCAGCAGGAGCCGTAACATCCAATGCGGTCATATCATTGGTATATACTCCATTTGCCAAAAAATAAACTTCTTCGGCATTGAGTAGACTATGGGCTAAACTTTTCATAGTGGTATAACGCGTTTTAACAACGGCTTTTTGATATTGTGGCAAAGCTATCGCGGACAATATGCCAACAATCAACACAACGACCAACAGTTCTATTAGTGTGAAAGCTCTTTTCATAATAATCTCCTTGATAATTTTTCAATACCTTGCGTCTAAAGTCGCAAGGGGCCAGAAGCAAAAAACAATACCCAGCAAATCCGGCTCCCAAAAAAGTATACCAAAAAAAAAAAACAAGTCAAGCGTTATTTTTCCCTTTTTAAATAAAATGAAAAAATACAAAACGGAGCTATACCCACGCCCGCTTTGTTTTGCTACAATAGCTGTATGATTTACTTTGCACACCGCGGGGCGAGCGCGTATGCCCCGGCTAATTCCTTGGCGGCTTTTGCGCTGGCGCGTCAGCAGGGCGCCACGCATTATGAGCTGGACGTGCATTTGTCTAAAGACGGACATTTAATTATTCACCACGATTATAATTTGGGCACCGATACCACCTGCCGGTTGGATATTAAAGATGCGGTGCTGTCCGATATTACCGCTTGCCGCATTTTACACAAATTTGACCCGGCGCTGGTGGTCAGCCCGCCGCGGCTGCGCGACGTAATCCCGGTGATTATGGAAGAATTGGAACTGCTAAACATTGAAATCAAAAATGATGACAATGTTTACCCGGGTATTGAAAAAATGTTGTGGCAGCGGGTAGAGGCGTTTGGGCCCGAAGCGGCCAATAAAATTTTATTTTCCAGTTTTGATTATCCCACGTTGCAACGCTTGCGCCGGGTAGCCCCGCGGGCGCGTATCGGGCTTTTGACACGGTTTTTTGAGCCGCAAAAGGTACTTAGTTTAAAAGCCGAAAGTGTGCACATTAATCAAACGCGCATTACCCAAGAAATGATTGATTGGTGCCATGAACACGGAGTGCGCGTATTTGTTTATACCGTCAATGATAAATACACCGCACGGCAATTGGCACGCAAAGGGGTGGACGGTATTTTTACGGATGCGCCGGACTTGTTTTTACCGCCGCGCGCGGTACTGCCCGGCGAAATGAAAGGGCAATATGTGCCGCTTAAACTATCCAAAAAAACAAGAACTTCCCGCAAAATAAAAAACCCGCGCTGATTGGCGCGGGTTTTTGCTACACACAAAATTAATCGTAATCGTACGAATCTTCGTAGGAAGAAGATGTACTGCCGCTGTCGTTACTTGCGCTGGCGGCCGGAGCACCGCCGTCACCATAGTATTGGTCGGGCGAGAAGCGGCGCGGTTTTTGCCATAAGCGTTTGGTGTTTTTATACTCGCGCTCAGAGGGAACGCCCGGGATTTTAGGTTGCACGCGCTCGTCAAAGAAATACACATTTTTGGGCGTTTCGGGAAGAACATTAAATACATAATTGGACTCCGGATTGGGTTTGGCTTCCCGGCGTTCGGCCGCGGCCTCTTTGCTTAAATCGTCCAAATAGTCTTGCTCGGTTAAATAGATTTTTTTGCGGTACGGCTCTTGGCGGGTGTTCTTTTTGTTAGACTGACACGCCATTATCCCCACGCACAAAGCCAGTAACACAGCAAAACGAAGGTATTTAATCATACGCGCTCCTAAAATTTCCTCTCCCCTGATAATATAATGTTTTCCAGTAATGTTGCAAGTGTTACCGGACCCACCCCGCCGGGAACGGAAGATACGGTGCAATTTTTTTGTAGTAATTCTTCGGTTTGTGCGTCGCCGCAAAGTTGGTTTTGTGCGGTTAAATTGGTGGAAATATCTATCACACAACAGCCGGTAGGCACGTTACCCGCGTGCAAAAGACCGGCATGTCCGGCTGCGGTGCAAATCAGTTGCGCTTGTTGCAAAGCGGCGCGTAAATCTTTGGTTTGCGTGTGACAAATTTTAACCGTGGCGTTGCGGCAGGTTAGCAAATGTGCCAGCGGTTTGCCGACGGTGGGAGAGCGTCCGATGACCACCGTTTCCAATCCGTGCGGGTCTATGTGATGTGCGTCCAATAAACGGATTACCGCCATAGCCGTAGACGGTACGAACGTGCGCAGACTTTGCACATCTTGCCATGTTTTGCACAAAAACAAATTACCCATGGAAGCGTTAGACATACCGTCAATATCTTTTTCGGGCGCGATAAATTGGGTAAATCCGCTCTGCGCCAGCGCCGGCGGCAAAGGCCGCGGAATTAAAATAGCGTCTACCTTCGGATCAGCGGAAGCTTTTTTAAGCAAGGAAAGGAAATCAGCAACGGATGTAGTGGCATTTACCTCATGTACTTGCGTGTGTACGCCCAGTTTTTCGGCGGCTTGCACTTCTTTCTTTAAATACACATACGCACCATAATCGTCGGTAGAACCGATAGCGCACAAGGAAATAGGCCGCCCCAGCTTGGCAGCAACGGCCTGCGCCCGCTGCAAAAGCGGCGCACGGATAGATGCGGCTAATTCTTTTCCTTGTATCAACATACGTATATGATATCAAATTCACCGAGGAAATAGGGGAGTTTTGTAGCGGGGGCTTGAGTCCAGGCTGACAAACTGCGCGCGGAATGATAAAATATAAAGGTACTTTATTTTGGGCGCTACGCCTGTTAAGGAGGGAAAAAATGCCGATTTGGATTTTCCGTTTGTCTACGCTGATTGCATTTCCGTTTCTGACGTATGATTTTATTGATAAGGATCCCTTGTCTTTGGCAGCGGGTTTATTGTGCGGGCTGATTATCATTATTGCGGAAGCCGTATTTAAACGCTTGCGCTTAATCAAAGTGATGATTGGCTGCTCGGGTTTTTTGTTGGGCTGGTTGCTTTTTGTGTTTGTGGACTATGCCGTGGTGAACTTCGGCGGAGATCATGGACCGTTTGCCTGGTGGAAGGATAATGCCCAATATGTCAAAATCGGGCTGGTGGTGTTTGGGGTGCTCGCTTGTCTGTTTAAATCGCGCGATTTGGAAGGGCTTTCTTACAAAGGCCGCCACTTGAAAATTGCCGATATCACCGCGCTGATGGACGGGCGCATTGTAGATTTGTGTGAAATTAATTTCTTATCGGGCATTATTGTATTGCCAGTATTTGTGTTGGAACAGCTCAATAAAATGGCCGCGTCCAAAGACCCGCTGGAACGCGCCAAAGGCCGGCGCGGGTTAGATGTTGCGGCGCGCTTGCAAGAGCTGAAAGAAATTACCGTACGCATTACGTCCAAAACGCCCAAAGCACAAGATGATACCGAACGCTTGGTTAAACTGGCAAAAAGTTTTGATGCCGAAATTGTTACGTTGGATTTCAATGTCAACAAAATTGGCGCGCTGTACAATGTAGTCGTACTCAACGTAGCGGACTTGGCCACGGCCTTAAAGCCGGTGGTGTTGCCGGGTGAAACTATGTCGCTGTTCATTATGAAAGACGGGAAAGAAAAAGAACAGGGCATCGGTTATTTGGACGACGGCACCATGGTGGTTGTGGAAGAAGGCCGCCGCCACATTGGCAAGCGCACCGAAGTAGCGGTTTACTCTATTTTGCAAACGCCATCGGGGCGTATGATTTTTGCCAAGGTAAAATAGGTTTTTCATGCCGCAGTCACTCACTTTTGCCGGAGCGGTTATCGTTGCAGGGGGCCTGGGCAAGCGTATGGGCCGCCCGAAACAATTGTTGCCGTTGGCAGGCAAACCGGTCTTACTTCGCTCGGTAGAAGCGTTTACAAAAATTGCTTTTGTCAAACAAATCGTAGTTGTTACTTCGCCCGAAAACCGCGAAATGATTAAACAAGTTTTTCCGCAAGTTTGTTTTGCCGTGCCGGGTGCGACACGTTTGGCCTCTGTGATGAGCGGGGTAAATGCATTAGATCCGCGGGTGCAGGCCATTGCTGTGCACGACGGAGCTCGTCCGTTGGTCAGCGTGCAAGCGGCGGCACGTTGTTTGCAAAGCGGATTTGAAACGGGTGCGGCAGTATTAGCCGTACCGGTCAAAGATACTATTAAACAAGTGCGCGGCGGCGTAGTAGAACGCACGTTAGAGCGTAATGCCTTGTGGCAAGCGCAAACGCCGCAATGTTATCAGGCGGCGGTGTTGCGCAAGGCATTGGAAAAATTCGGTCATTTGCAAGATGCCACCGATGAAAGCCAACTGGTGGAACGGTTAGGCGTGCAGGTCAAAATTGAGCCGTCCGATTATCAAAATTTGAAGATTACCACGCCGGAGGATTTAATTATGGCGCAAGCTTTCTTACAAAACGGCGCGCAAGTGCGCACGGGATTTGGATTTGATTTGCATAAACTGCAAGCCGGGCGGAAATTTATTATCGGCGGCGTGGAAATTGCACATGACAAGGGACTCTTGGGCCACAGCGATGCCGATGTGGTATTGCATGCCATTTGCGATGCGATTTTGGGTGCACTTTGCGAAGGGGAAATCGGTTTATTATTTCCGCCCACAGACCCCACGATTAAAGACATTGACAGCAAAAAAATTGCCGCGCGCGTGGTAGAAATTATGCACAAACACCAAGCGCATTTGACGCACATGGACGTGACGCTGGTGACGCAAGAGCCCAAAATCAGCCCGCATTACGCGGCGGTGCGCAGCAGTTTGGCACGGATTTTTAATATGGACGAAAAAAACGTGAGCTTTAAATCCAAAAGCCACGAACATGTAGGCGCTATCGGTCGCGGGGAAGCAGCTGAGTGTTATGCACAAGTGACGCTTGTGTTGGGAGAGAGAGCATGAAGAAAATTTATTTGTTTTTGTCGGGTGTACTACTGCTGGCGGCGTGTGCCACGGAAAACAGAAATCAATTTACCGGGATTGACTATTCCGCATACGAACGGCCGGATTTGCGCGCGGGAGATGATTTTACGGCGCGCGTTCCCGTGCCCAGTATTTTAAACGAAGCGCCCCTGCCGCGGGTAGAAAAAGCACAAGAGGAAGAAGAAACTTTATCGGAAGATGAAGATTTTACGTCGGAGGAAATTGCCTCCTCTTACGGGCGCTACACCGATGTGACGGTTATTGCCGCGGCCAAACGTGTTAAGTTGGGCTCTGCCGCTACGGCTAAACACATGGCGCTTTTTCAAAAAGCATTAGACACCGGATATAAAAAAGCCCTGCGCACGTATCGTCCGTCCGGCTTTACCTATTCTATTTCGAGCGTGGGGGCAGTTAATCCACTTTCCGATATTGAAATCAGCTGTATTTTGGGTGAACAGGCCGCCAATGCAGTGGGCCAACAGACGTGCAATTTATTTTTTAATACGGTAGTCCAAGAGTACAACAGATTGTTCCAAGAGGCCAAAGCACATGCAACTCTATAATACCGCCACGCACCGCAAAGAAGAATTTCACCCGCTCACTGAAAAGCAGGTGACGATGTATTGTTGCGGACCGACGGTGTATAATTATGCGCATATCGGGAATATGCGTACGTATATTTTTGAAGATTTGCTGGGACGCACGTTGCGTTTGCACTGGTCGCTTAAACACGTGATGAACGTAACCGATGTGGGGCACTTGGTATCTGACGCCGACGACGGAGAAGATAAAATGGAACTCGGCGCCGCGCGCGAAGGCAAAAGCGCGTGGGATATTGCCAAATTTTACGAGCAGAAATTTTTTGCCGATTATGATGCTTTGCATTGCACGCGCCCGACGGTGATTAGCCGCGCCACCGCGCACATTAAGCAAATGATTGCACTGGTAAAAACCTTGGAAGAAAAGGGCTATACCTACCGCACGTCCGACGGAATTTATTATGATACGTCTAAATTCCCGCGCTATGACGCGCTGGTGGGCCGCAGTCGTTTAGAGGGCTTAAAAGGCGGCGCGCGTGTGGAAATGAGCGAAGAAAAAAAGAACCCCACCGATTTTGCCTTGTGGAAATTTTCGCCCAAAGATAAAAAGCGCCAAATGGAATGGGATAGCCCGTGGGGTGTGGGTTTTCCGGGTTGGCACATTGAGTGTTCCGCCATGGCCATGGAGTATTTGGGGCCGACGATTGATATTCACTGCGGCGGCATTGACCACGTGTCCGTGCATCACACAAACGAAATCGCGCAGAGCGAAGCCGCGACGGGAAAACCCTATGTGCGTTTTTGGGTGCATGGCGAATTTTTGGTGTTGCGCGCGGGCAAAATGTCCAAGTCCGGCGGCACGTTTGTTACGCTGGAAACCTTGCGCGAAAAAGGATACGACCCGTTGGATTACCGCTATTTGTGTCTGACGGCGCATTACCGCACGCAGTTGGAATTTACGTATGAAAGTTTAGACAGCGCACGCAAAAGTTTACAAACCTTGCGCAAAGAAGTATTAGCGGCAAAAGCGGCCGCGTGTGCGGAAATTTCCGCCGAAAAAGTAAACGCGGCAAAAGCCAAATTCCAAGCCGCTATGGAAGACGATTTGAACGCGCCTAAGGCATTGGCCGTAGTGTGGGAAGTGTTGCGCGGGGCGGAATTAAATGCGGCGGAAAAAACAGAATTTGTAAAATTTGCCGATAGTATCTTGTCCTTGGATTTGTTCCGTGCGCCGGAAGAAAAAACAGAAAAATTGCCCGCAGAAGTAGAAGCTATTTTGCAAGAGCGCGCGGCAGCCCGTAAAGCCAAAGATTTCAAAAAATCCGACGAACTGCGCGACAAATTAGCCGCGCTGGGCTACCGCGTCAAAGACACGCCGCAAGGCGCACAAGTGGAAAAAATCTAAAACGATAATTATTACAAACGGAAAAGATTTTTATCTTTTCCGTTTTTTGTTGTTTTTTGGTTGGTTTTTTATTGCGTAAAAATAGGGCTTGACTTGTTTTTTTTTTTTGGTACGATATGGAGGTAGTGCCTCTCCGGCCTCGTCATCGCGCAAGGTTTCTGTGCGGATTGTGCCGGAGAAAGAACAACCTTATATCCCGCACAAG
>JAGCKY010000017.1 GCA_017647245.1 Elusimicrobiaceae bacterium | reverse complement strand
GGCATGGCAATCGGTGAAACACTATTCTTTCCGGTTAAATAGACCTTGCCACTACTATTATCTGGCAAACCATTTTCCAAGAGATACATATCTACTGCTTTGGTCGCCGTATTGATTATCACATCCCATTGAGCCGCTCTTGCTTTCTTAACCGCCTTATTGTACTGCGGCAACGCGATGGCCGCCAGTATACCAATGATTAACACAACAACTAACAATTCTATCAGTGTGAACGCTTTTACACTATTCCACCCCCGAAAGTTGGTGTCGGGGGTCTCAGCCGCTTTTGTCTTTTCTAAGGATGAGATTACCGAACCCTGCGGGCCGCCAAACGCTCGGGAATGGACTTGATTTTGCGTAAACACTTGTTTATTTCTCATACTTCCTCCTGTTCTTTTATGTCGTCATCCCGCAAGTTGCCGTCCGCAGGACTGCGGGATATAATGCTGCTTCGCTATACCCCGCACTACGACTCTGCGGGGTGACGGCATGGTTGTATTGTACCAAAAAAAAAAAACAAGTCAAGGGGTATTTTTACTCAAACAAATCACAACAAAAAAAGAGGACAGAAACACGCTGTCCTCTTTATATGTTTGCGCGACTTTCTTAATGAGCTAACAATTTTTCTAATTGCGCGGCGCTAATCCAACCTTTTTGTACCCAGCCGGCATACATTTCTCTTTGTTCCGCTAACGCTTCCGGGCTGTTTAAGCGGGACGTATATTTTAACGCCCAGCGATCTTTTTGTGCCTTCATTTGTTGCTGTGCCCAACGCGCATGGCGCGCTTTTTTGTAATCTTTGCCCACCAGTTTATAACCGCGCTCAATGGTGTTTTGACGTAACAACACCCGTGTGCGTTTGGGGACTGTTTTTACCCACACTTTGCCAATACCTTTTCCGGCTAATTTAAATCCTTTTCCCACCAAAGCAAACGCACCGCCAAACGCTTCCCATTCTGCGCCTACTTCTGCCGCGCCTTGCACGCTGGCTACTCCTACATAGATTGCATATTCTTGTTTTAAGTGCGTATACAGTTCTTTTTCCAAAGCCGCTTTTTCTTTATCCCAACCGTCAATGGTCCGCGTATTTAACAATTGCTTTCCGGCACGCATCGCTTGCAAGGGGATATACAAATAATGTTTAAATTCGCCGCCGTGCACGCTGACATATTCGCGCACAAATTTTTCCATTAAAGCCGATGCTTCGTCACGGTCCTCACGCATGGAATAAGAGGTAAACAGAGCATATACTAACTCCGCCAAAACATGGTGTTTGCGCCCATTGATAGAGTCGGCAAAATGACCGTCACCGTCCGTGCCCGGGGTAGGATGATGCAGATAATAAAGTTCACCATCGTCTGAAAAACGCGGCGCACCTTCCGGCCGTCCGGCGCTGTTTAATCCGCCGGTGGACACCATACCGGACAAAAAGGTCTCATCATCTTTATAGGCGAAAAAGTTATTTGCTTGAGCAAACAAAGATAACAATACCGATTGATTCGTTTTGTGCCAAACTTTATTACTTTTGATTTTGCCCAAACGAGTCAAATAATCTGCTTGCTCATTTTGCAACCAATCAAATTGCGGGATTATTTCTTCCAATTGTTTTTCAAACGCTTGACGGTCAAAAGCAGGATTTTCTTGCCCGGACAAACTCAACAACAGCAAAGAAGCCCACTCGCCGCTTTTCACATCTGTGCCGCGTATGGAAGCGCGGCGGACTTGTTCAAACGCCCATTTTTCTATGGCCGGACCTGTCCCTTCGTTATCGCTTAATATCATAAGCACGGTTTCATAAAACAAATTTAAAGACAAATCCCGCGCGGTTTCATCAAAAGAAGCTTTTTCCAATGCTTCTGTGGCCACCAGACCCATTTGGCGCCCGCAATTAATTCCCTTCGTAAAATCTATATTTTCCAAACTGTCTGCCAAAAGGGCCAATTCTTCATCTGTCAAGCTGCCCATATAATCGGAATCTGCCATAATGGAAGCCACCAAACAACCGTCCACCGCACCGGTTTTTTCAAACACAGCTTGCAGGTAATTAACGGTTTGTTGCTCTTGGCGTTGTTTTACTGCAGATAGTAATGCCTTCTCAAGTTGTTTAGTAAACTGCTTTTGCGGCACCTGCGCTTGCAAGGCCGTTATCCCCAACAGACACATCAAACCCATTAGAACCACTTTTTTCATGTTTTTCTCCTTATATGCTTCTATTTTTATTTTCGTAAAAAAGGCATGAAAAAACAAGGGCCATTAGACCTATATTTAGCTGGGTCTTTATACCCAGATTGGTCCAATGGCCCTTGTAAAAATCTCAGTAGGTTTTACTGTTTAATTGGCCAGCAGTATTACCGCGCCGATTATCAAACACCCTATTGCCGCTAACGGCACCAACGCAAAACACAAGGCCGCCAGCGCTTTGTTAAGCCCTACTTTTCCGGCGCGACCCGTGTTAATAACCGCACTCAAAAAACGCAACACCGAGGTAATAGATACCATCAGCGGTGCAAGCGGTTCTAACGGTTTAAACGCCGCGGCCCACAACGCAAAGCACAATAAAAGCCCTTGCACAAAGCCCGATAATCCCAGCGAAATAAACAAAGTCTCTGCGCCGTTCTCACGCGAAAAGAAACTTAAAAACAATCCCGATATGGACGCCCACAAATAGCCGATTGTTAATTCCAACAGCCAAAAGAATAAAAAGCGCCATACAAAGCCCCACGCGCTCAATTGGTCGCCGATGTAAAAAAAGCATACCCAACACAACGCCGCTACAAAATATCCCAAAAAAGCCGCACCGAATTGCCGCTCGCGCACCAAGGTGCGCACGACGTTAGCGGGTTCGTGCCGGTAATCAAAATAAGCTTGAACTAAAGTTCTCATGGTCTCTCCTAAAACACCCACAGGTACGACACGCGCGGCGTGCTGATGCTTTGCAATTGTTTAGATAATGCTTTGCTTTCCGCGCCCGATCCGATAGAGAAAATTAGTTCCCGCAAGCTTTCGCTTTTTTGGCTGATAATTTTGGGGTCTTTGAGTCCAGCCAGCTCTCCGGCCAACGTACGCGCGGCTTCCTCACCGCCCAGTTTATCAATAAAACCAAGTTCCAACGCACGCTGACCCGTAAATACACGTCCGTCGGTATATTCGGCCATATCCTCTGCTTTTACGTTGGGGCGGCCTGCTTTTACCGCCGCTAAAAATTGCGCATAAGTATCATTGACCATATCTTGCAAAATGGCTTTTTCAGCCGGGGTCATTTCACGGTAAGCTGAACCGATATCTTTGTATTTGCCCGACGTAATCGGCACCATTTTAACCCCAATTTTTTCAAAAAGTCCTTCCACATTGGCACTTTGCATAAT
>JAGCKY010000169.1 GCA_017647245.1 Elusimicrobiaceae bacterium | reverse complement strand
CCTTATTAAAAATGGTATCATAATTTCTATGAGTATGCTATCTGTGTTTTTAGTGGCGGTGGGGCTGACGATGGATAATTTCGCCGTTGCTTTGGCGTCCGGCTGTAGCCGCCGGGGGGCTTTGCCGTTAAGCCGCATTTTGCTGGTGGGCGGTAGTTTTACGCTGGCGCATATTGTGATGTTAAGTATCGGCTGGTTGGGCGGCTGGGAACTGGGCCAACGCATGGACCGGTGGGACCATTGGGTGGCGTTTATTTTGCTGGCGTTTGTCGGGCTGAAAATGATTAAAGAGTCTCTGGAAAACGAGCCGGCGGTGGATTTTAGCAAGGCGGTATCTTGGCGTATCGTAGTCGGGTTGTCGGTGGCGACCAGTTTAGATGCGTTGGGGGTTGGGATTGCGTTGTCGCTTGAGAATGCTCCATTTTGGACGACGCTTGTTTTGATGGCCGTGTGCGTATTTATTACCAGTTATGCCGGATTTTTACTCGGACAGTTGCTTGGCCAGCGTTTTGGTAAGATTATGGAAATCATAGGCGGGCTGGTATTGATAGGACTGGGTACAAAAATACTGCTCAGCGGACTCGGAATTTGGTAATATAAAAGCATACTTGCAGTAAAGGAGACACTATGGGACTAATTGCGATGATAATTATTTTCATTTGTTTGTGTACGGACAATATGGTGACCGCCAATATGTCTGCCATGAACATGGAGCCGAAAACAAAAAGTATTTTCTCTATTAAAGCCGCGCTGTGTTTTGCGGGTTTTAATGCGCTGTTTTTTACGATAGGATATATTATCGGTTTTCTGTTCTTTCACAATTATTTTGTGCGTGTTAATAACTGGATTGCCTTTGCGTTTCTGTTATTGTTAGGCATTAAATATCTATTGGAAACGATTGAAAAATCGCCCAGTTTTCGGGAAAATGAAGCCGGCGACAACGGCAAAATTTGGCGCGTATCTTTGATTACCGCGTCGCAATTTTTGTTGGTGGGCTATCCGCTGGAACTGATGGGTAAAAGTTGGTTCCCGCAAATTCTGTTTTTGCTGATTATTAGTTTCTTAATGACGATTTTGGGCTTTCACTTGGGTAGCAAAAGTTCCAAAACGATTGTCAGCAAAAAGGTGGAATTTGTGGCAGGATTGATTTTAGTCATTATGGCGGTACGTTTAATTATTCTGTAAGGGGGCAACGCAGACGAAAAAAGCATTTACATTAATAGAGTTATTAATTGTAGTGATTGTACTGGGTATATTGGCAGGCATCGCGGTGCCGAAATACGCGCGCGTATTGGAAAACCGCAAAGCCAGTGAAGCCGAGGAGATTTTAAGTGCGGTACGCACGGAGCAGGAAGCGCGCTGTATCGCAGGGAAGAATTACTTGGGCGATAAAAGCAAATTGACCACCCTTGCGGGCGTAGGAAAAAGCCAAAACTATAGCTATGAATTAGGCCCTGCGTGGATTACTGCCGTGCGTGGGGACAAGTATACCTTAACCATGCCGTATAAAAGCGGAACGATTTATTGTAGCGGTAAAGATTGTTCTTCGTTAAATAAGGATTATCCGACTTTGCCGGATGAATTGGAAGAAGACGAATGTGCGGCAGACGTAATAACCGTCACGAAAAGAGATCCAAAACCCACTTGCGGAGCTATGCCCGGCAATATAGGTGCTTTTACAAAATGTAATGTGTGCGGTGAGAAAGAATTATTGTCTTACACTTGCGATGAAGCGAACGGAATTTGGGTGCCGCATTGGGGAGAATGTTCGGTAAAAAATCCGACTCTTCAATGTAGAAAGACTCCGTTTCCGTGCGGGATAGTGACGCCGCAGAGCAAGACGGAAAAATGTAACGGCTGCGGTACGCGCAAGACTTCTTACAGCTGTGATGAAGAGACGGGACAATGGGAAGAATCGTGGAGTGAATGCAGCAAAACGGAAGAAGAATGTAAGGAGCCGGAAGAAACCTGTGAATTTGGCAAATGGGAAGAAGCCGATGGCCTAGGGGAAGATACTTGCGGCGGAATGGAAATACCGGACTGCGTAGAGTACAAGAGCTGCGGCGGGGAAGGTTTCCCGTGCGGACAAGAAATTAGCAGAAGACAAGAGAAATACAAAACAGCTTGTGGTCCGGAAGGCAATTCTTTTGAAACGTGCGATTATAAGATTAATAAAGATTCGTGTATAGAGATGGATTTCAGAGGTACTGCCGATGTAGACATGTACCGGGCGTATCATCCTACTGACACGTGGCACAATAGCTGTGGGCCGAGACGTATTAAACAACAAATAGAAGAAAAACCGCAATGTCCCGCTGCGGAAGGTGTCAAGTGGGAAGGAGAATGTGTGGAATCATACGACGTTAAAGGATGTGCCGGTAAGCATCATTGTACGCCTACAGGAAAAGAATGCTACTGGCTGTACGATAGCGGCGGCAGATATCAAAGCGGTCGGGGTCGTTATAACAGCGATAAGCGCATCCACATCCAGCAATTAGGAGAGGAATCTTGGAACAAACAGGAAGCGTGGGAAATCTCCAATTCGTGTAATCGTTCCTGTTATTGTACCGAAACGGCGGATGTGACTATCACTTGGGCCAAATCGGTAGAGAAAACTACCTATTACAAACGTGTTTGTAAGGCCAAGAAGAAAAACCCAACGCCGGTACGTAGATATTGATATTATTGAGAAACAGATAAACCCCCGTTTTTAACGGGGGTTTTCTTATTGTTGTTTTCTCGCCCGAAAAATAGGGCTTGACTTGTTTTTTTTTTTTGGTACAATACGGGAGTAGTTGTTATAAATAAAGTGTCGTGCTGAGTCGTTTTTGCTCAGCACCTCGGCCTTATTTTTTAAGGAAGAGGTCCCCCGACTACAACTTTCGGGGGCAGGCTCTGAGCAACATCATCTCAGGACTACAGAGAGAGGAGACAATATTATGAATAAAAAAGAAATAAAAAAGGATCGTCATCCCCGAATGTTTCTATCGGGGATCTCCCTTATTGACTATATAAATAAAGGAAAATCCTTATGGATAAACGATAAGAAAGCGGGAGATTCCCGACAACGACTTTCGGGAATGACGACTTTGTTTAATAACGGCTTTACACTTATTGAATTATTAGTAGTAGTATTAATTATAGGTATCTTGGCAGCGATTGCGCTTCCACAATATCAAACTGCAGTGGATAAAAGCCGTTTTTCACAATCACTTATCTTAGGGCGTTCTTTATATGAAGCTCAACAAATATATTATTTGGCAAACGGAACCTATGCCACGACATTGGATGAGCTGGATATTATCCCGGGCGGTACTTTATCAAAGGATAAAAAACGAGTTACGTTTCAAAGGGGTGAATGTCGTTTCAATGGAGATCATAAACAATTTGTATGTACTACAACTCCCCACTCGGCAACTTTAATAGTAGATTATGCTAGTAAACAATTCAGATGTATAGCCTACTCACAGAATGCAAAAAAAGTGTGTATCAGTTCCGGCGGGGTTTATAAGGATGGCGCATTAGGTGATGGACAATATGAATGGTATTTATTATATCAGTTCTAGCAAAAATAAACCCCCCTGCCCTTTGCAGGGGGTTTTAGTTGTATGCTTTTTATTTCTTTAGTTCTTTTATAAAACTGTCCGCGTCTGCTAAGTTCTTGCGCACAGAGTCTTTAACCGCGCGAGGTTTGTATTCAAACTGTCCGTCGGCCACCGTGCGGCTGCTAATCACCACGCGGTGCGGCAGGCCGATCAAATCGGCATCTTTGAATTTAATGCCCGGGCGT
>JAGCKY010000168.1 GCA_017647245.1 Elusimicrobiaceae bacterium | reverse complement strand
TGCTGTAATCGGATACTTGCGGATTTAAAATCGTATACGCGCTAGCGGCGTACGCGCGCACGGCAGGGTCGGCGCTTTGGGTAGCTTCTTTGAGTAAATCCGAAAATTCCGCATGTTCGGTTCCCATAGCGGTTAAAATCACGGCGGAAAAAATTTGTTTGAGCGGGTCGCTGTTTTTTAAGAAAACGCTTAATAAATTGTTTTCCTGATTGCGTGCGGGCGGGATACGCACCAAACTGGCCCCGGAAGAAAAAATCAAATCGGGTTGATCGGCCGATAAAAAGAGCTGTAATACTTGGTCGGTCTGTGCACTACTGCGCACGGGGGCTTGTAGTAACGGCATAGCGGCAGACAAGGTATCTGCGGTTAAAGGCATATACACGCCCAGCATGTATACAAATAAAAATAGAACTATTTTTTTCATAGTTCTATTATAACAATTTGGTGTAGATCACGGCAGAGCAGTGTTTAGCGAAATTGCACCGCTTCGGATAGGCGCGCGGCAGATACGTTGGGACGGTCGGTATATTCACGCGTATATACCCGCAATTGGTCTTGCTCTTGCATAATCACAACTTTTTGTCCGCCTAAAGATAATAAAAAACGAAGATTGGATTTTTTAATCATAAAAAGTGCCTCTAATTAGATTTATTATACTCTAACTAATTTTGAAAGTGGCGGACAAGAGTCTTTGGACCTAAAAAATTTCTGGGTCTTCTTATAGGACCTAATGGGCCGCTAGAAGAAAGGTCCGTAATTATGTTAGAATAACACTATGAAAAAAATCATTTTACTGGCGTTGTGTTTTGCGTCTGTTTGCGTGTGGGGCGCAGAACCGTTGATGTTGGTTAAGCCCGGGCGGGAAGTGTTTGTTAATTTCCCTTCTGCTATCTTGCCCGACAAAGCAGTCACCGTGTTTTTGCCCGAACCTGCGGTGCCGTTGCACCAAAAATATCCGGTAGTATATTTATTAGGCGTTTGGCCCAAAGATGCCCCGTTAGCACAAGAAATCTTGGAGAAATCCGACCAAAAAGCCATTTTGGTCGGGCTAAATGTAGAAGAAGCCGATTTGGCAGACCCGGCAAAAATCGTGCAATTTTTTTCGCAAGAATTAGTGCCGTATATTGATACAAATTATTTGACGAAAGATGAGCCCGCTTTCCGTGCCATTGCGGCGTATGGCCCGTCGGGAACAAAAACCGCGGCGGCGTTACTGGCACGCAAACAATTATTTGGCCGCGCGCTACTGGTAAACAGCGGTGAAGAAGCCATTTCTTTTGCAGGAGCCGACAAAGACTTACGTGTATTGGCCGCCGGAAACAGAGCAGAATTAACGGTATTATGGCAAACTTTGCAGGAAATGGGATTGCCGTATGGTTCGCAAGTGGCTTTGCAAATGAGTAATAAAGCGTCGCTGTTTGCTAATTTGAATTTGGAGTATTTGTTTGCGAAAGGGGCCGATCTGGCCGTGGATAAATTGGAAGGGGAAATTACCCCCAAGACGCTTTTTATTACCCCGCAAGAACAGGCACGGGCGGATTTTCGCGTAACGCTGGAAAACGGTATGCGATTTGATTATATCCCGCTGGATTTACGTATAGCACCGCCGTATTTGAATTGGAACGCGGGGTTGGGCGTGTTGCACCCAGTGCCGGGTGCCAGTGCCGGAAAAGTCAAAATCAGCGTTTTCGTGGATAAAGAAAAATTTGAAGGCAAAATAAAGCTTAAAAAGTAAAAAAACATTGATTTTTTATTGATTTTTAGCTTAAAATAGCGGAATTGTCCACAGTTATAAAAAAAACAGGTAAAAAGAAATCGGTGGCGGACAAATTATTTTTTCCGTCGGAGAATTGACGAAAAGCGGTATAGATTAACTATACGACAGCAGTAGTTATCCACAGGTTTTGTGAGTTGTAAACAGGTTTTGGGAATTTTGATATAATTTGCATTTGAAAAAAACCGTTTGTGTAGAGTGAAAGGCGGGTTATCCACAGTTTATCCACACTTTGTGGATAGTGGACAGGTAAACAGATAGTATATGCGTAAAAGCGATACTTTTGCTATAATTTGAGAAAGTTGTAAAGGAGAATTTATGAAATGGGTAAAACTGGGTGCGCTACTAGTGTGTGCGTGTTTGTGGGCGGGCTGTGCCAGTTATAGGACACAAGAAACCGACGATGCCAATATCCCCACGGTAGCCGAGCGGGACCCGATTATTGACTTAGAAGCGCGCCGCAATCAAAAATTATTGCAACAGAGCGAAGAAGAAATGGTAGCCAGCATGACGCTACCGGATATTACGTATCCGTTTGATTCTATTCGTCCGCCCGATTATTCTTACGAATTTTTAGATAAATTAGCCAACATATTGAACACACGTCCGAGTATGAAATTAGTTATTGAAGGCAATAGCGACGTGGTGGGAGATAAAGATTATAACTATTGGTTAGGTGCCTCGCGCGCGGCTGCCATGAAGTCTTATTTGGTCAGTCGCGGTGTGCAAGCAGACCGTATCCGTATCCATTCCTACGGGGCGGACCGTCCTATTACACTTGATAACAGCTCCGAAGGCCGCCAGACCAACCGCCGCGTACATTTTGTGTTGACTACGCGCGAGTGGCAATCTGTCTATTAACGTTATTTTTCATATTGCACTCCTTGGCGAGGCGGAAAAATCCGTCCCGCCGCTTTTTTATAGTGCAAATTAAGGTTGGGCTTGGGCTCTAATTTTGCGGGCCACGCTGTCTTGGGGGGATACTTTATTTTGCGCTAAATCGGCTATCCATAGGCCGCAACTTAAAGTGCGGCTTTTGAGTTGATTGGCCGCCGGGCCGCTTTGCATTTGTGCGCGACAGCTGACTTGGTACATGCCGCTTGGTAAGAGTTTTGCCGCGTAAATACGCCGGCTGACCAGAAAAATATAATTTTTTTGGCGATACTTTTTATCAATCAGATAAAAGTATTGGTCAATGTCTGTTCCGACGGTGCGTTGTACCAACTCGCGCGCGCGTTGCTCGGCTTGCGGGTCGGAGGGAACGGCGGCAGTTTGTTTAACCTGCGGTTGAGAAAGTTGCGCGACTAATTGTTCTTCCCGCCGGCGGTTTTCCTCTTGAATTTGCGCCAAACGTACGGGGTCCTCTACGGTTTGATATTTGAGTTTAACCGTACCGTTTGATTTAATAGCGCCGCCGGGTGAAACATGTACCGCACTGGTATTAAGCAAATTGGAATGGGTGATTTTTAAGGTGATTTTTCCGGGCGTATATTTATCGGCGCGGCCGTAAAATTTTAAATTTTGCTCAAAATTTTTATTGAAATCCAGCACCACTTCTTCTTTCTCACTGCGCCAGCAACACGCGCTGATGCAATTTTCACGCAAATCCAATTGCGCCTCTGCGTGACTAGGAATAAAATGCAAATTGAATTGATAGCATGCGTCGTATTGCTTGCCGCTAAAATCGGTTTTCTTGGCAGGGATTTCCAGCCACGATTTGTTAGTAGCGATGCCGGAATTATTTAGCGGGGCATAACAGCCCGCTGTGCATAGACACATTGCCAAGAGAAGGGATTTTTTCATACACTTAATTATATACTTTTTTATATAGAAACAGGAGAAAGCGAAATGTTATATGCAATAATTAACAGATGGTTGTCTGCCATTACGTTTTTATCTGATAAAGAACGCATGGTGTGTTCGGAATTGTTGGCTATATTGCTACTGGGCGTGTTTGTGTACGCGGTGGCAAAACTGGTCAAATTCTTTTTACATTTACTGTTAGAGCGGGAATTTATCCAACGTCGTTGGCCGCGTTTATTTGAGGCGGTAAAATCTTCGCATATTTTGGGCATGCTGGGATATGCTTTGTCTGCGGTAGTGGTAATTCATTTATCCGGGTTTTTCGTTCCTACAAGCGGCGCCATTTTACAGCGGGTGCTGATGCGGGTAATCGGCATTTACTCTACGATTTGTTTTATGATGGTGTTGGTGTCGGGCATCAATGTGGTGGATTATTTGTACGGGCGTAACCCCAATGTGCCGCTGCGCGGGGTATTTCAGGCGGTTAAAATTGTTTTGTACTTATTGGCCGCACTGATTATTGTTTCCATTGTAATCAGTAAAGAGCCAATGTACGTAATCACCGGTTTGTCTGCGGCGGCGGCGGTATTTATGTTAATTTTCAAGGACCCGATTTTGGGTTTTGCCGCGGGGATACAGCTGGCCAGTAATAAACTGCTTAAAATCGGCGACTGGATTACCATGCCGTCGCACGGGGCAGATGGTACGGTGATAGACATTACGCTGACCACGGTACGGGTGCAAAATTTTGATAATACCATTATCAATGTGCCGGCGTATGATTTAGTTTCCCAGCCGTTTCAGAACTGGAATGGTATGTTGCAAAGCGGCGCGCGCCGTATCCGCCGGGCAATTTATGTAGATGTGGAAACGATACAATTTTTAGACGAAGAAATGTTTAAACGCTTGTCTAAAATTAAATTAATTAGCGAGTATTTGAAAAACAAATCGGCCGAAATCAAAGCATTTAATGCCGAGCATAATGTAAAAGAAAGCGTATTAAACGGGCGGCATTTAACTAATATCGGTACGTTTAGACAATATGCGTTGGAGTATTTGCGCAGTTTGCCCACGATAGACCACAGACAAACGTGTATGGTACGCCAATTAGATGCGGGCGCGGCTGGATTACCGATGGAAATTTATTGTTTCACCTCCACAACGGACTGGGTAAAATACGAAGGCATACAGAGCGATATTTTTGACCACTTATACTCCGTGATGCCGCAATTTGGTTTGTATCCGTTCCAACAACCCACCGGGCGC
>JAGCKY010000167.1 GCA_017647245.1 Elusimicrobiaceae bacterium | reverse complement strand
TTAACGGCAATATAGGTGCATCCGTCTTTGCCGGTAGTACAATGATATATTGCCGGTTAATAACCCCACCCACAGCGGGCGCGCATACAGGCCGGCGATATGGTAGTTTTGCCCGTCTTCAAATATCTGCCGCGCCAATGTTTTACTGCGCGGATTTTGCAAATCCATGGCAATTACTTCGCCGATATCTTCATAGATATTGCCTTGCGGACATTGGACAGTATCTTCTTCCAAATTTTCACAAGCCAAGCCCCATTGTTTGGCCAGTTCCATATCCCGGTAGCTGTAGCGTTGTGTGTAAATGTTTAAGTAGCGGCCGCGCAACGCCGCCGGAGCGGTGCTCAACCACCCTTCTAATGATACGGCGTGTCCTAAAGCTTCTGCGGTAGTGCCGCCGATATTGGGCGTGCTTTCTTTTAAGAATTTGGCCAATAATTCATACGAATGGGCACTGTTGAGCCCCATGAGCAGCAGTACTCCTTTGTATACCCCTACGCCGCCCATGGCGTCGCGTTTTTTGGCCTGCATAAATTGGTAAATCGTTTCTTCGGCACGGGCTTGGTATTTGCGCGGATACATCACGCCCAGTACCGCTACCGCTTCCAAAGCCGTCAATGCCGCTTCGCAACGGGCCGATTGCATCGGAGCTTCTTCTTTGACTCGTTCACGGCCGGCTTTGCTGATTTGACGGGTCCAACCGCTGTCTTCACATACACCTTTGCTTTTTAATACCCCTTCTTCATATTCGTATATTTTTTCGGAATCTATTAATTCGGCGCCGACTGTCACAATTAATTTGCTCAAATCCAACGCCACCCCTTCATACCCTTGCGCCGTCTTTTTAACTTCGTTCATCACTTCCGCTTGGCCATCCCATGCCGCATCTATCGCTATTTTTGCGCACGCTTGTCCGTACAAATCCGCGCTCACGCAAACACCCGCTTTATTGCATACTTGTTTAGTCGCCGCCAATTCCCCGTCTTTTACACCCGCTTGCATCAAATCGTTTTGGCAACCTTTTGCAATCAGCCCCGCTATGCCTAATTTAATCTCCGTGCTGTATGCTTTGCGCACGAGCTGTTCCGCACGCGCTTGCGGCGTAACTTGCGCTAATGTGGCCTGCGCCACCGCACGTTCTACGCCGGTAGCCAACGCTTGCTCTTGGCGGCGTTGCATGGCGGCCACGCCTTCTGCATAAGAAGGAGCCAGCGAAGTGAACAAAATGCTAAAACTTAAAACCAGCGAAATAATTTTGACGGGTTTGAAATAAGAGAAAAAGAAAGCCGGAATTTTTTTCAAAATTCCGGCCTGACAAAAATTTATAGTATTTTCGGAAGGATACAATTCTTTATAAACAGAACGCCCCTCATGCACGCGCGTGATCTGCGGCGGCACTGCTTTACGCATCAAATTGTTTGTTGCGTGAGGCATACAAAAGCTCCTTTTATCCTTCTCCACTAATATTATAGAAAAAATGACGAACCCCTGCCAGAGAAAAAAGACCTATTTGCAAGTAGGTCTAAAGTCCTATGTCCGACGGAGAATTTTTGGAAAGTTTAGGAAAGCAAAAATTTTTCGGCTAATTTTTGTTGTACCGCAAGCGGTACCCAGCCGGCCGGCAAGTGTCCGACCGCGCAAGCGGCTTTGACTGCAGAGGAACTGACCGTTGCCCACGCACGCGGACACGGTAAAAAAAGCGTATGTAACGACGGGAAAAGCGCTTGACTTAAATGTGCGTTATGCAATTCATACGCGGCATCTTGCGCGTTACGTACGCCGCGCACACACACGGTTAAGTTGCGCGCGCGCATGTAGTCTACCAGTAATCCGTCGTAACTGTCCACGCTCACGCCCGGCAAATCCGCCACAGAAGCGGCAATCATTTTTTTTCTTTCTTCTACGGAAAACAACGGTGTTTTATCGGGATTAACCAGTAACAGCACCCGCACCTGTCCGAAAAGCGCGCGCGCTTGCTTGACGATTTCCAAATGACCGCTGGTAAACGGGTCAAACGTTCCCTGAAAGATAATCATTTTTCTGCTCCGGCGGCAAAAGCTCCTCTTATTATGGTATCATAATTTTATGAATAAAAATCCACTCGCCCCCGAAATTTATTATAAACGCACGCGGCCGCAAACGCCGGACGTGCGCGGCGAGTATTTCCGCGACCAAACGAAAATTATTCACTCGTTACCGTTTCGGCGTTTGAAACATAAAACACAAGTTTTCTTTGCCCCCGATAATGACCATATTTGCACGCGCATTGAACACGTTTTGCACGTGGCCACCATTGCCGCCGCGATTTGCCGCGGGCTCAATCAAAGCGGAAATTGGAATTTGGACCAAGATTTGGCCTATGCCATCGGACTGGGCCACGACATCGGCCATGCGCCTTTTGGGCACGAGGGCGAACGTGCGCTGGCCGCGTGCATTGCGCCGAAACCTTTTTTGCATGAAGTGAACAGTTACCGCGTGGTGGAACATTTGGCAAACTACGGCGAAGGGCTCAATTTAACTTATGCGGTTAAAGACGGTATTTTGTGCCATTGCGGTGAAGATTTTGCCACCAACGAATTGCGCCCGGCCCGCACACCCAATGATTTGGATAGCATACAGAGCCGCCGCTGTTTGCCGACAACTTATGAAGGTTGTATCGTGCGCGTATCGGACAAAATTGCTTATTTGGGACGCGATATTGAGGACGCTGTCAAAGCTAAACTCATTACCAAAGAAGATATTCCGCTCATTGTACAGGACGAAATCGGCACGTCTAACGGCGAAATTATTAACACGCTCACACTGGATTTAATTGAACATTCTAAAGATAAAGATTATATTGGGTTTTCGCCGGAGAAAGCGGATATTATCATGCAACTGCGCGATTTTAATTACGAGCGCATTTACAACAATACGCAAATGCGCCAGCGCAAAGAGACCATTGATAAACGTGTGGCAGATTTGTTTGATTATTTCCGCAACATTTTTAATAAGTACGGATTTAATTATGCCTCTTACGTGCGCGAAGGCAAACAGACTGCGGTCAGTTTTGCTAATTATATGCAGTCCATGGAAAGAGTCTATCGCCAAGACCCGGTCCAGCGCGACGTCATTATTACCGATTACATCGCCGGTATGACGGATTCTTATGCGCTTAACGTCATGGAAGATGTAATCTTGCCCAATTCCATTAAGTTTTTCAGTTAAAAACCCATTAATACCAATAAGACGTATAAGTCGTATCGGTAACACTGGGTGAGGTCCTGCCTGTTTCCGCTTTACAGATCTGCGCTTGCAAAGTATTTGCATCCGAAGAACCCCTAGCTACGCACAAAGCCTTCCCCGGATTGCTACCGGCATGCAAAAAACGGATAGTATACCTCATCTGAATCAAATCGTTTCCACATTCAACACCGCAATAATTCTCTGAATTGTCCAACTGACAAAAGCCCCAGTCATAAACATATTGCTTTGCCGTACTGCTATTTGATTTGCCGCCGGGCATTTGTATATCTAATTCTTCAAAATCCACACTGTATTTATTATTTGCCATATAATACACTTCTTGCGCGGCGGCTATACTACGTGCTAAATTTTTAAGTGTAGCGTAGCGCGTGCGCATAACTGCTTTTTGATACTGCGGCAAGGCAATGGCCGCTAATATGCCGATGATTAAAACTACGACTAACAGCTCTATTAGTGTAAATGCTTTTTTCATAAAATATCCTCTCTCTTTCGTCACCCCGCAGTGTCTTTGTGCGGGGTATAAGGTTGTTCTTTCTCCGGCACAATCCGCACAGAAATCTTGCGCGATGACGAGGCCGGAGAGCTACTACCCCTGTATTGTACCAAAAAAAAAAAACAAGTCAAGGGGTGTTTTTGCCGACGAAAAAACCAATCAAATACCTAAGGATAAGCTGTCAATCAGTAGCGCCGGCAGTCCGGCCGCCGTCATTTTTTGCAAGGTAAGCTGATACGGATACGGCTCGCGTAGGAAATAGAATTTGTTTTCCGTGCTGTCCCACAGCCCACGGGCGGCGCGCACATCATTGTCGCGCGGTTTGCCCACGGAACCGGGATTAATCACATAACGCAATTCATTTTTTAATAAAACAAATTGTTCTTTGGTAGACACGTGTACATGGCATACTTTTTCATCACCTGCCATCACAAAAGGCATGTGGCTGTGCCCGACAAATAAAATCTGGCCGCGCCAGCCGTTGTACAGCGCATGGTATTGTGTTTCCGAAATAAAATACTCTTTGAGCGGATCGCGCGGCGTGCCATGCACCGCGGTATAATTATTCCCCTGAAGAATTTCCGGCAGAAAAGACACGCAACGCAGGGATTTTTCGTCTAACTGCGCCAAGCTCCAGTCCAGCGCTTCCAACGCATCTACATGGAAATACGGGCGCAACTCCGGGTGTGCAATAATGCCATCGTGATTGCCCAACACCCCTTCTATTAAACCGGCTTGGGATAGTTGGCAATACAACTCCACGCACGCTTTGGGGTCCGGACCGTAACCGATTAAATCACCGCAGAAGATATATTTTTCCGCGCCTTCTTTTTGCAAGCGCAAAAGTGCGGCACGCAACGCCTCTAAATTACCGTGAATATCGGCCAAAATGCCATACTTCATTATTGTACCGCCATGGCTTCCAGTTCTTCTTTTTTGGCGGCGTCGGCGCGGTCGGCCAAGTTGACCGACATCACTTTAGATACACCGCTTTCTTCCATGGTAATACCATATAAACGGCGGGCCGATTCCATGGTACGTTTGTTGTGCGTGACCACAATAAACTGCGTACCGGAGGAAAATTCTTTGATGAGATTTACAAAGCGCTCCACATTGGCTTCGTCCAATGCGGCGTCGGCTTCGTCCATAATGCAGAACGGCGCGGGATTATGCGTAAAGAACGCAAACAATAATGACAGCGCAGTCAGCGTTTTTTCACCGCCGGACATGGAGGAAATGTTTAATAACTTTTTGCCGGGCGGCTGGGCGTAAATTTCAATACCCGTCTCCAGCAAGTTTTCCGGATCAGTCAGCACCAAATCACATTCACCGCCGCGGAACAGCGTTTGATAAATGTTCTTAAAGTGCATTTTGACCTGTTCAAAAGTATATTTGAAATTGTCGCGCGTAGTGACATTGATTTTGTGAATAGCCGAGCGTAAATCTTTTTTGGCTTCTTCCAAGTCATTGATTTGAGTTTTGAGGAAATTGTGCCGCTCGGTCAGCGCGTCATATTCTTCCGGTGCGGTCATATTCACCGCGCCCATATTTTCAATGCGTTTGCGCATCATTTTCACGCGCTCGTAATCTACCTGTTTATCGCCGAAATTCAGTTGCGCTTCTTCGGGCGTAATGTTCCAGCTTTCAAACAAATTATTGACTACCGTGGTGCGTTGGCGGCGCGCATTGGCCAGGGCATTTTCCAAATCGTTTTGCTTAATTTGCAATTCGGAAAATTGCTTTTTGCTGTTGTTTAGCGTGGTCATTTTTTCATTGTAATCTTTCTTTAAACTTTCCAATGACTCACGCAATTTATATTCGTCCGTTTCCAACACGGCCAAGGCATCGCGCTCGGTCGACAGTTTGGCTTGCGTAGAAAGTTTTTCTTCGGACAATGCCTGCAAGCGCGCATTAGCGGATTTGGCCGCTTCGGCGCGTTTGCCTTCGTTTTGCAACAGCGTATTATATTCAAATTCGGTTGATTTCAAATCCACTTCCACATTGTTTCGACGGATTTTGCTTTCATATAGTTTGCCGTTGAGTTCGTTTAATTTTTTCTTGGTCTGCTCGCTGTTGCGTTGCAACTCTACCTTTTGCATACGCAAACTTTCGGTTTTTGCTTTGAGTTCGGTTTGCTGGGCAATTAAATTTTCCAAATCGGATTTTAATTTGGTAACGTTTTGTTTGCGGCGGTCCACTTGGAGCATGAGTTGTTGTTTTTGCTCGGTTTCGCGCGCAAGGGCTTCTTCGGCCTGCTTTAGTTCTTGCTCTTTGGCGGACAGTTCGCCTTGCACCGCGCCCGCCGCCACGGCGGCCTCTTGCGCTTGGGTACGCAAATTGCGCAAATTTTCTTCCGTCTTGCTCAGCGTGTCGTAATTAGCAATAATTTCTTTGGAAATTTTTTCTTCTTGTTTTTCTTTTTCGGACAGTTCCTGCTTGACGGTTTCTTCTTCGCCCCAATACGCCTCGGGGGCCGTAACGCCCGGCGCACCGGCGGTTAAGAAAAATCCACCGCGCAGTTGCCCGTCTTGCGCCGCATAGTCACCGATCAACACATTGATTAAATTTTCCAGTTCCGGCGCATATTTTAATTCTTTTTTAAGCGTACCGCCCGCGGCCGGTGCGGCGGGCACTTTATCTAACAGAATAAATTTACAGCGCGCTTTGCCGTTTTCGTTTAGTTTGGCAATGGCGCTTTGTGCGGCGTTTTCATTTTCACACAAGACTGCATCTAAGTATTTGCCGAACGCTTCTTCTACGGCGGTAGATAAATCGGCTTTATATTTTAACGCTTTACGCAGCGTGCCTTTCACACCGGGCAAACCCGCTTTTTCCAATGCATTGACGCCCAGCCAATACGGGTCATTGGCGCCCGCGGTGGCAATGAGTTCCAGCTTGGCATTTAAGGCCGCGCGTTCGGATTTCAATAAGGAAAGCTGTTCGTTTAACTCGCTGCGCTTGGCTTGCAAGTCTTTGAGTTGCGTTTCGGTCTGGGTAATGTTTTCGCGTGCTTGATTAGCAGCGTTTTGTTTTTCGGTTAATCGCGCGCGGATTTCTTCTACTGCCGTGCGTAATCCGCCCACGCCACTGCCGGCCTGACTGCGTTTTTCTAACGTGATTAAATCTTCGCTCTCACGTTGCACGTTCGCTTCTTCCAACGCAATTTTGTTTTGACATTCCATTTGGCTTTGTACCAAACGCATCAAATCCGCACTCGCGCGTTGAATGTTCATATCGGTATCGCGCAAGTCTTGGTCTTGCTGTTGAGAAGTAGAGAAAGTATCGTTATATTCTTTTTGCAACGGTTCTAATTCCGCGTCGGCTTTGGCAAGCTGCTCTTTAAGCCGTGCAATTGCAGGCGTGATTTCTTTTAAGCGGCTTTGTCCGCGCTCGGCTTCACTGCCCGCGGCGGCCAGTTGCGCGGTAAATTCCGCGGTCAAATTGTCACAATTTTTGATGGCCCCTTCCAACAAACCTACTTGGTACTTGCTCGCCGCAATTTTTTCGTTAAAATCGGCTACTTCTTTTTGTTTGTGGGTTAAATTCAAATCCATGGCCGCGGTTTGCCCTTCTTGCGCCGAAATTTGATTTTCCAAATCTTTCATGCGGTTGACTACCGGCTCTAATTCGCCCGTATGTTTGCTAATCAAAGCGTCCGCTTCCTTAATAGAACATAAAGAAATGGCAATTTCGCTTTCTTTGAGTTCTTCGCGGTATTTTTGATACAGCCGCGCTTTGCGCGCTTCCCCGTCTAATTTTTTAATTTGCTCGGCAATCAGCGCCACCGTGTCGGACAAGCGGGCTAGGTCCATATCCACGCGCTCTAAACGGCGGATACATTCTTCGCGTTTGGCTTTATATTTGGAAACACCCGCCACTTCTTCAAACATTTCGCGGCGTTGTTCCGGCGTAGCGGAAAGCACACTCTCTACCCCGCCCTGGTCAATAATGGCGTATCCTTCTCCGCCGATACCAGTATCTAAAAATAAATCGCGTATATCGCGCAAGCGACATTGTACTTTGTTTAAATAGTACTCGCTTTCGCCGGAGCGGAAAATTTTGCGTGTGACGGTAATTTCATTAAAATCAAGCGGCAGGTTGCGCGTGGAGTTATCAAAAATCATGCTCACTTGCGCCATATTTAAGGGAGCGCGTTTGGCCGTACCGTTAAAAATAATATCCACCATAGAAGCAGAACGTAGCGCTTTCCAACTCATCTCCCCAATGGTCCAGCGCACGGAGTCAATCACGTTGGATTTACCGCAACCGTTGGGCCCTACCACGCAGGTAATGCCCGGCTCAAAATCCAGCCGCATGCGGTCTGCAAATGATTTAAATCCGACAATTTCTATGGCTTTCAAATACATACAATGTGTCCTCTGCTGGGGGGATATATATAGGTATTATACCATTTAGCGGCCCGCCGCGCAGAGTAAAAAGGGCTTTTTTAACTGCTACGCGTACGACGTAAAAAGAGCTCCGAGGGAGATTTTTTAGCGCTCCGAGTAAAAAAACACTTGCAAAACGTTGTAATATTTATTAGACTTTTGTGGTAGGGGTCTTAGGACTCGTGTGTTCGGCGGAAGTTTTGTCGGACAAAACATTTTGACTTATTACATCCGGACCCTGCACAAAGAAGTGTATATTAAAGGAGGAAGTACCATGGCTGAAAAAGTAATGAAAATCGGCGTAGAACGCGAAGATGGTTTCTTGTATTACATTGATAAAGACGGCGATGTGGCCCGTGTTCAAATGGCCCGCGGCGGCAAAAAAGGCGGCAAGCCCAAAAAAGTAGAAAAAACCGGCATCAAAAAAGAAAAAGGATATTTGTATTTCTTAGACAAGAAAGGCGATATCTCTCGTGCCAAAATGGTAAACGCCAAATAAGTTTGCGTTTTACAAAAACCCCGCTCAATGAGCGGGGTTTTTATTTTCTTTCTTCAATAACTCCAACGCACATAATCCGTACCGTCCAACGCAGTAGCCGCCCCTGATTTTTTTGCTAACCCAGTCTCATTTTTGCACACTTCATTTTGTAACGGATAATCTTCTACTTTTTTAGAACCCAATACCCAGCAAGCCCTTATTCCAGAAACTACATTTACTTGATATCTCATAGAAATCTTACTATTATCACAATAAACTACTTGTTGTGAATTACTGTTGGAATAAGTTTGGCATTTCCCCCAGTCATACACATATTTCGCTGGTTCGCTCTGAGACGCATTATATCCACCTGGCATACTTACATCTAATTCTTCAAAATCGTTTGAATAAGTACCGTTTGCCAAATAATAAATCTGCTGTGCCTGAGCAATACTTTCTACTAAATTTTTTAGCGTGGCATAACGGCTTTTCATTACCGCTTTTTGATATTGTGGCAAAGCAATGGCAGCCAGTATACCAATGATTAATACAACAACTAACAGTTCTATAAGCGTGAATGCTTTTTTCATAAAATATCCTCTCTTTCGTCACCCCGCAGGGTCCTTGTGCGGGATATAAGGTTGTTTTCTTCTCCGGCCTATATTGCACACAGAAACACTGCGCAATGACGAGGCCGGAGAGACACTACCCCCGTATTGTACCAAAAAAAAAAAACAAGTCAAGGCCTATTTTTAGCCAAACAAAACCCTATCAAACAAAGTTAAAAATAATTAAATTTCCCGTACGCGCGCGGTTGACACTTCACCCTCATTAATGATTAAATGTGTATACGGGTTTTTCCCGTGTAAACTATTGGAGGATGTTATGGAAATTAAAATTACTGCAAAAAATATCAAATTGACGCAAGGCCTCAAACAATTCATACAAGCCCGCGTCAATAAAGTAGAACACTATTTTGAAGATGTCGCTTGGGCGCAGGTCATGCTGTCCGTAGAGAAGAAAATCAATCAGCGCGCCGACATCATCATTCACGCCAGCAACAAAAGCACCGTGTCTGCTTCCGCCGTGGAAACTGACCTCTACAAAGCCATTGATGCCGCGGTAACCAAAGCCGAAGCCCAAATGAAAAAAGCCAAAAGCAAATCCAAATCCAAACGCACCGCCAAACGTGCACCTGTAATGGAAGAGATGGCCTCTTTCGGCGATAACATGATGTTACCCGCTAACGACGTAAAATTTTCCGTCATTAAACAAGTAGAAGTAACCCCCATGAACCCGGAAGATGCCGCCTATGAAATGGAACGGTTAGGATATTCCTTCTGGATGTTCTTGGACGAAGATTCCAAGCAAATCAATTTGATTTTCAAACGCTTGGACGGCACGTACGGACTGATTAAACCGATTAAAAGAAAATAAGGAGTCCCGTGCAGCAATTTACCAAATCCATAACAGTCAAAGACTTGCTCCAAGTGAAGCGCCTTCACTTGGAGTTAGTCTGCGGCAAACGGTATTTGGATAGGCAAATTACTTCGCTCAATTTAAACCGGCCCGGGCTGGCGCTATGCGGACACATGGAGCACTTCTTGCCCGACGCCATACAACTTTTCGGCAAAGCCGAATACGGATTTTGTGTGAAAACAAAAGCCAGCATTTTGCAGGCGGGCATTATTAATATGCTGGCTGAAGGACAAGTGCCGTGCGTGATTTTGGTAGAGGATTTAAATCCGCCGCCCGCCATGCGCAAAGCGTGCCTGCAAGCGGAAGTGCCGGTGCTGAAAACCGATTTATCTTTAGCTGAATTTTCCGCGGAAATACGCCGCTTTTTAGACGAAAAATTAACGCCCGCCACCCATGTGCACGGCGTACTGCTTAATGTAAGCGGCATCGGCGTTTTAATTCGCGGCGAGGCGGGCATCGGCAAAAGCGAATGTGCGCTGGAGCTGATTAAACGCGGACATATTTTAGTGGCTGATGATGTGGTGGAAGTACAAAAACGGTGGGGGCGCTTTTTAATTGGCTCTTGCCCTGAAATGCTCAAGCACTACATGGAAGTGCGGGGCTTGGGGATTTTAGATGTGGACTTGCTCTTTGGCGTGGGCGCAACACTGGACGAAACCACCATTGAAATGGAAGTCGTACTCGTACCGCCAGCCAAAACAATTGACCGGCTGGGTGTAGACCAAAAGACCACCACGTTGCTGGGGTTGGAAATTCCGTCGCTGGCTATCCCCGTCACGCCGGGGCGCAATTTGGCGGTACTGATTGAAGTGGCTGCCCGTAACCAACAGCTTAAATCGCGCGGGATTTTATCTGCGCAACAGTTTAGCCAAAAAATGCTAAACCACATGAAACAGAAAACGAGGAAACATGCAACCGAAGCGTAAACTATTTATTATTACCGGTATGAGCGGCGCGGGCAAAAGTCAGGCGCTCAAGATGTTTGGCGATTTGGGATTTTATTGTGTGGACAATTTGCCGCTGGCTTTGTTTGAGCAGTTTGCCGCTTACGTCAAAGACCACACCGAATTGCAACATATCGCTTTGGGTATTGACGTGCGCGAAGGCGAACGCCTAAAAGAATTGCCCATCCTGCTCAAACAAACTTTTAAAAAAGATTTTACCGCCAAACTGATTTTTTTAGATGCTTCGGAAGAATGTTTGATCCGCCGTTTTTCGGAAACCAAACACAAACATCCTTTGCATAAAAAATTAGCCGCCGCCATCGCGCACGAGCATGATTTGCTTAAACCAATTAAAATTGCTGCTGACAAAGTTATTGATACCACCGACTTAAAATTGGGCGAGCTCAAAGAAAAAATTTCCCAACTGTTGGAACTTAAACAAGAGGGAGAAATGCAAATCTCCGTCGTATCTTTTGGCTTTAAAAACGGCATTCCTAAAGATACGGATTTGGTGATGGACGTGCGTTTTTTGCCCAATCCCTATTACGTAAAGGAACTGAAAGAAAAAACCGGACTGGATCAAGCCGTGCAGGATTATATTTTATCTTTCAAAGAGTCACAGGAATTTGCGGACCGATTTGCCGATTTGATTAAATACTTAATTCCGCAGTACATTAAAGAAGGAAAAAGTTATTTAACGATTGCCATGGGCTGCACCGGCGGAAAACACCGCAGTGTATTTATGGCACACCAACTGGCGCAAACGTTGCGTAAGCAAGGGTTAAGCGCGTCAGAATTTCACCGGGACATCAGGTTATAATTATGGTAAAACTTATTTTAGTTACACACGGCAATTTAGCCGAAGAAATGTTAAAAACGGCCACGCTCATTTTGGGTAAAGCCGCCGAAGGCGTGCAAACGCTTTCCGTCACCACGTCTACCTCTATTGAACAAGGCACCCAACAATTGACGCCCTTGCTCGCCGATTCTCCGGACGGGGTGATTGTGCTGACTGATATTTTTGGCGGGAGCGCCACCAACATTGCCATTACCGCTTCTAAAGATTTCCCTAAATGCCATGTCATTACGGGGTTGAATTTAAGTATGCTGCTCACCGCGCTCAACAGCCGCAAGAAATTAAATGACAAAGAGCTGGCGGAAAAAATTGAATCCGACGGTAAACGTGCCGTCATTAATGCAACAGAACTCTTAATTAAAGGACTGTAATATGCCCGTTGTTTTTGCCCGGGTGGACGACCGCTTAATCCACGGTCAAGTGGTGCAAGCGTGGCTGCCCGAACTCAACATTGATGAAGTGGTTATCCCGTGCCCCAAAGCACGCGAAAGCCGCATCAATAAAAATTTATTGCGTTTGTCTTTGCCGTTTGAATATGAGCTGACGGTATTGGACCCGGCACGCTGTGTGGGTTATATGGCAAGCTCTGCCAAACGCATTTTACTGCTGATGAGTTCTTTGCAAGATTTACAACCGCTGTTGGAAGACGGTTTGCAAATCAAATCGGTTAATATCGGCGGCATGCATTTTAAGCAAGGGGCACGCAAATTAGACGAACATGTTTTTGTAGACGAGTTGGACCAAAATACGTTAAAAATTTTGAATGACTTGGGAATAGATATAGAAACCCGCGCCGTGCCCAGTTCTAAATCTATTTCCGTAAAAGAAATTTTACAATGACCCTGACTGCATTTATTTTATGTATAGTGGCCTCTGTACTGGAGCTGGATATTACCTATGCCTTCCAGCTGCTGATTTCGCGCCCGATTATTGCCGGGCCGATTTTCGGGCTTATCACCGGTGACGTAATGGCCGGGGTGCAGGTGGGCATTTTTGCGGAACTGTTGTTTTCGGACGTGTCCCCGCTAGGCGGTATTATTCCTCCTAACGGAATTGTCGCAACCGTCCTTCCTCTGATTCTGTACCACCAAGGGGTGGCGTTGTATTTCGGATTTTTTGTAGGGGTTTTGGCCGCCATTCTATACTCTTTATTGGATACTTATTTGCGCAAGGCCCGCTCGCCGTGGCTGGTCTTTTTGGAAAAAGAAGTAGACCGCAAACCCACGGTCATTAACCGTATTATTTTCGGTGCTTTGTTACAATCTTTTTTAATGGCGTTTGTTTTTATATCCGTAGCGGCTTGGATCAGCTCACAACTTATGTTATGGCTGACGCCTTATTTGACGTATAAATTACACGTAGCATTTTTGCTTGCGTATACGGCTGTGCCGTGGATTGGGCTGGCGGCTTTGTTGCCCGCTTTCCGGCTTAAAGCGAGGTAATAATGGATTTACATCTGCGTTTACAATTATTTCTGCGCTCTTTCTTCCTGCAAGCCGGGTGGAACTTTTCCAAATACCAGAACTTGGGCTTTGCATTTATTATGTTGCCTGTACTGCGCCGCTTATATAAAGAAGATCCCGATGCCTTGCCGGCAGTGATGCAACGCTATTTAGATACTTTTAATACGCACCCCGTGATGGCTGCTTTCTGTTTTGGGGCGCTGGCTAAACAAGAAGAAAAAGTAGCAAAAGCCAAATCCATTACCGAATATAATGAGCAAGTGATGGAATATAACGGCATTCGCCGCGGACTATCCATTACGGTAGCTTCTATCGGGGACCGCTTGTTCTGGGGAACGCTTAAACCGCTTTCCTTGCTGTTAGCTATTTTTATTTGGATGCTATTGGGAATTAATTTCTTTAATACGCGCGTCTTATCTTCTTTCCCCGATGTATATGTTTATTTGGCCCTTGTAATCACTTTTATTTCTTACAATGCCATTGCTTTATTTGTACGCTGGAAAGGCCTGCAAATCGGCTATGAGTCCAATGAAGCCAATTGTTTCGGACTGACTTGTTTTGACTGGAACCGTGCCATTTATAATTTAAAACGTGTGGGACTTGTTTTTACCGCACTGTTACTTTTGTTTGGCGTGTATCGCTACTTTTCGCAAATGCCTAAACAAGATGTGTATTTCTTGTCTCGGACAATACTGGTATTGTTTTTTGTAGTGTTATCGTTTTTTACACGACGTTTTCGTATCCCGAACACTTACTTGTATTTAGCCGTCGTAATAACTTTTAGTGTAGTATGTGCGTTTGTATAAGGAGAGACTGTGATCACACAAGAAATCAAAATTACCAACCGTTTAGGACTGCACGCACGCCCTGCGGCGATGCTGGTGCAAACGGCTTCTAATTTTTCCTGTGACATCAAAATTATAAAAGAAACGGTACAAGTAGATGCCAAAAGTATTATGGGCGTGCTGATGTTGGCGGCCGAATATGGTTCTACGTTGCAATTTCAATTCAACGGCGCAGATGAAACGCAAGCGGCACAAGCTGTCGCGGCGCTGTTTGAAAATAAATTTAACGAGGAGTACTAAATGTTTGTAATCAAAGGCGTGGCGGCTAGCCCGGGAGTAGCGATTGGTCCGGCGGTTTTATTACCGACAACGGACTTTGCCATTGCCAACCAATATGTACAAGCCACCGAAGTCAAACAGGAAATCGTTAAATTCCAGCAGGCCTTGGCGAAAACTTTACAAGATTTAGATTTATCCGAACAAAAACTGCGCGAAAATTTGGGTCCCGAATATGCCAATTTGATGTCCATGCACAAAATGATTTTGCAGGACCCCATGCTCAAAGATGCCACGCTGTCCAAAATCAAAAACGAACATCTTTCCGCCCAGTCGGCTATCTTTTTAACGCTGAAAGATTTGGCAGGTGTATTTGAAAAAATAGAGGACAATTTCTTCAAAGAACGCCGCAATGATATTTTTGATGTGGGTAAGCGGCTTGTGACGCATTTGGAAGGAAAACGCACCTCTTTTTGGCAAACCTTGCGTCACCCGTCTATTTTGATTGCGCGCGATTTGTACCCGTCCGATACCCTTAATTTACCTGAAAATCAAATCATCGGCTTTTGTACCGATTTAGGCGGTAAAACCAGCCACACCGCTATTTTAGCGCAGAGCTTGCGCCTGTGTGCGGTGGTCGGGTTGTCTAATGCTTACCGCCAAGTACAAAACGGTGATACCGTGATTGCCGACGGCGAAAACGGCCTGCTCATTATTAACCCGGACCGCTACACGCTTTCCAAATATAAAAAAATCCAGCGCGAACTCAAACGCACCGAAGCGTTACTTAAAACCATTAATCATTTGCCCGCCGTCACAACCGACGGCAAAGCGATTCAATTAATGGTCAATTACGACCCGCGCACCGATACCAAAGAAAATAAAAAATTAATTACCGACGGACTGGGGCTCTTGCGTACCGAATTTCTATTTATGAACACGCCTCAACCGCCCACGGAAGATGAGCAATACCGCGTCTATCTGGCAACGGCTAAAAAATTTGATATGCGCCCGGTAACCATCCGCTTGGCCGATTTGGGCGCAGACAAACAACCGGACTTTCCGTTGGACGAATTTGATAAAGACCAAAATCCGTTTATGGGGTGCCGCGGTGTACGTTTATTTTTAAAAGTACCCGAGCTGATGTACACGCAACTGCGCGCTATTGTACGCACCGCGTGCGAAGTACCGGCACAAATTAAAATTATGGTACCCATGGTATCTTCTTTAGAAGAAATGCGCCACGTGCGCGCGGCCTTAGATGAGGTACTTGCTACTTTTGAGGCCAACGGCAAAAGACCGCTCAACAAAATTGCGTTGGGCGCGATGATTGAAGTGCCCTCTGCCGCCATTGCATTAGACGGTATGGTCGCGGAAATGGATTTTATTTCTATTGGGAGCAATGATTTGATTCAATATCTCGTCGCCGCGGACCGCGTCAACCCGGAAGTAGCGCACTTGTATGACCCGTGCCACCCGGCGGTGGTACGCACCTTACATCAAATTATACAGACTGCTCACCTGCGCCGCAAATCCGTCAGTGTGTGCGGTGAAATTGCTTGCGACGAAAATATGATTCCCATGCTTTTGGGACTAGGCACCGACGTGCTTTCCGTGCCGCCGCGTATGTTCCTGCGCGTTAAAAACCGGATACGCAATTTAAATTTTGAAACGTGTGCCGATATGGCCCAAGCGGCATTGCTTGCGGGTAATAGCGAAGACATACGTAAATTAATTCAGCAAAACCAAGATGAAGATTCGTAATTTTTCTATCGTAGCCCACATTGATCACGGCAAGACTACTTTGTCCGACCGCATTTTGGAAGACACCGGGACCGTTCCCAAACGCAAAATGCAGGCCCAATTGCTTGACGGTATGGACCTAGAGCGTGAGCGCGGCATTACCATCAAAGCCAAAGCCGTGCGCATTCAATATAAAGACTACATTTTAAATCTCATTGACACGCCGGGACACGTGGATTTTTCCTACGAAGTGGCCCGCTCCTTGCGGGCGTGCGAAGGCGTTTTGCTCTTGGTAGATGCGTCGCAAGGCGTGGAAGCGCAGACGGTGGCGCACGCACATTTGGCGCAAAGTTTGGGGCTGAAAATTATCCCTGTAATGAACAAAGTGGATTTGTCGCAATCCGACGCAGACGCGTCGGAAGAACAGTTGTGGGATATTTTGCGCGAGCCCATTGAGGCCGAGCGCGTCAGTGCCAAAACCGGCATGGGCATTGAGCATTTACTGGACCGAATTGTTGCCGATATTCCCGCGCCGCAAGGCGACCCGAAAGCGCCGCTTCGCGCACTGATTTTTGACTCTTTTTATGACCCGTTTCGCGGCGTAATTATGTATGTGCGCATTGTGGACGGTTCCGTCAAAGCAGGCCAAACGATTCGCTTTATGGCCACGGGCGCAAGTTATAAAGCCGAAGAAGTCGGCTTTATGACACCCAAGCAACTTCACAAAGCGCAAAGTTTGAGTGCGGGCGAAGTGGGCTATTTGGTAGCGGGCATTAAAGATATTCATCAAGTAAAAGTAGGC